>NZ_CEEDOS010000018.1:0-87276 GCF_979256525.1 Klenkia sp. AC732
GGCCCCCGACACCGACGCCGTCACCCTGCTGCCCGGACGGGCCGCCCTGCTCGACGTCCTCGCACTCCGCCGACCCGACCGACCCCACGGAGCGACCTCATGACCAGCGCGACCCCCACCGCCCACCCGCTGGACCCGCTGTCCGCCGAGGAGTTCCGCGCGGCCGCCGCCGTGCTGCGCCGCGACAAGGGCGTCGCCGAGGGCTGGCGCTTCGCGAACATCGAGCTCCGCGAGCCCGCCAAGGACGTCGTCCGCAGCTGGCAGCCCGGTGACCCGAACCCGCGGGAGGCGCTGGTCACCTGCTTCGACCGGGCCGCGAACGCCGCCTACAAGGCGGTCGTGTCGCTCACCGACGACGCCGTCCTGGAGTGGACGCCGGTGCCCGGCGAGCAGCCCAACATGACCGTCGACGAGTGGCACGAGGCGCACGTCGCGCTGATCGCCGAGCCCCGCGTCGTCGAGTCGCTGGCCGCCCGCGGCATCACCGACCTGGACCTGGTGCTCATCGACACCTGGGCCTACGGGCACTCGCTGATCCCGCAGCAGTTCGCCGACCGCCGGGTCGGCTGGACCGACGTCTGGGTGCGCGCCACGAAGAACGGCAACCCCTACGCCCACCCGGTCAACGGCCTGCACCACGTGGTGGACCTCAACACCATGGAGCTCCTCGACGTCGAGGACACCTTCTCGGTGGCCGCCCCGACCGGAGCGATGGGCGAGTACGTGCCCGCCCTCGTCCCCGGCCTGGTGCAGCGTCAGGACGTCAAGGCCTTCGAGGTCACCCAGCCCGAGGGCGTCTCCTTCACCCTGGAGGGCAACGAGCTGACCTGGCTGGGCTGGTCGATGCGGATCGGGTTCAACCACCGCGAGGGCCTCGTGCTGCACCGCGTGGGCATCGACGGGCGCTCGGTCGCGCACCGGATGAGCTTCGCCGAGATGGTCGTGCCCTACCGCGACCCCGGTGAGGACCACTACCGCCGCACCGCCTTCGACATCGGCGAGTGGGGCCTGGGCTTCATGACGACGAGCCTGGAGCTGGGCTGCGACTGCCTGGGCGAGATCACCTACGTCGACGCCGTGCTGCACGACAGCCACGCCGAGCCGTACACGATCAAGAACGCGATCTGCATCCACGAGGAGGACGACGGCGTCCTGTGGAAGCACGTCGACGAGAACGCCGGCGCCGAGGTCCGCCGCTCCCGCCGGCTGGTGGTCAGCTTCCACGCGACCGTCGCCAACTACGAGTACCTCGTCTACTGGCGCTTCTACCAGGACGGCCAGATCGAGTGCGAGGTCCGGGCGACCGGGATCATGGTGACCTCGGCGTTCGAGGACGGCCCGCCGCCGCACGGCACCGTCGTCGACGACCACACCTACGCCCCGATCCACCAGCACTTCATCGTGGCGCGGCTGGACATGGAGGTCGACGGGCCGGCCAACACCGTCGTCCAGACGCACACCGAGGCGCTGCCGGTCGGCGAGCGGAACCCCTACGGCCTGGCGCTGACCCAGAAGTCGACGCCGATCACCACCGAGGGCGGCTTCGACCCCGACTGGGCCTCGCAGCGGGCCTGGAAGGTGACCAGTGCGGAGAAGACCAACGCCTGGGGCACGCCGACGGCCTACAAGCTGTCCCCCGGAGCGGCGATCCCCGCACTGGCGGGCCCGGAGTCACCGCTGGTGCAGCGCGCCGGCCTCGTCGAGCACACCGTCTGGGTGACGCCCTACGACCGCGAGGAGCGCTGGCCGGCCGGGGAGTTCTGCAACCAGAGCTCGCGGGACGCCGGACTGCCGGAGTGGACGAAGTCGCAGCGGTCCACCGAGGCCACCGACGTCGTCCTGTGGCACGTGTTCGGCATCCACCACGTGCCGCGGGTGGAGGACTGGCCGGTGATGCCGGTGGACATCGTCCGGTTCGAGCTCAAGCCCAGCGGCTTCTTCGACCGCAACCCCACCCTGGACGTGCCGCCGTCGAAGGGCTCGCACTGCCACTGAGCCGGCGGCTCAGGGGTAGCGGACGGCCCGTCCGGGGGCGCCGACGCGGGCGATGGCCAGGCCGAGCGCGGCCAGCCGGAGCACCTCGACGGCGTCCCGGCCGGGGACGACGGGGCTGACCCCGGCGGCCGCCGGGACCTCGAGGGCGCCCAGCAGCCGGGTGGCGGCGTCCTCGGGGACGTCGTCGGTGACGACGGCGAACTCGGCCGGCCCGCAGCGGGCCAGCCACTCGCCCTCGAGCAGGACGCCGGCGAGCGCGTCGGAGACGGCGACCAGGGTGCCGGCGCCCAGCGGTGCCGTGTCGCGGACCAGCCCGAGGACCACCAGCCCGGAGACGGCGGACCCGGCGACGGGTCGGCGGAGTGCGAGGACGTCGAGCAGGGCGGCCCGTCCGGGCAGCAGGGTGACGGCGTCGGTGTCGGGGGCCCCGGGCGGGGTCGACGTGCGCGGTCCGTCGAGCAGCGTGGTCACGCGCTCACTGTCGGACCGGTCGGTCCGGACCTGGAGTCGGCGCGCCGGGACCCACCCGCAGGGGTGACGGGTGGGGCGGGATCAGCTGCCGGCGGACCCCGCGGCGCCGGCGACCGGCCGGAAGGCGCCGGTCGAGGGGCCGGGCCAGAGCGCCTCGAGGGCCTCCAGGGTCTCGTCGCGCCCGCTGCCCGCGGCGCCGACGGTGCGGTGCCGGGCCGGCAGCACGGGCCCGGCGACCACGTCGGCGACCACGACGGTGACGTTGTCCGAGGCGGGGGCGGCCAGTGCCGCGCCCAGCAGGGTGGCGGCAGCCTGGTCGGGGTTCTCGGCCAGCGCGAGGTGCTCGGCGATGGTCTGCGGGGAGAGCGCGCCGGACAGGCCGTCGGAGCACACCAGCAGCCGGTCGCCGGGGACGACGTCCACCCAGTGCACCTCGAGGCCCTCGGTGTCGTCGGTGCCGCCGTGCAGGGCGGCGTAGACGGCGGAGCGCTGGGGGTGGACCAGCGCCTCCTCCTCGGTGATGCTGCCGGCGTCGATGAGCGCCTGGACCAGCGTGTGGTCGCGGGTGAGCTGCACCAGCTCGGGGGCGCGGTAGCGGTAGGCCCGGGAGTCGCCGATGTGGGCGAGCACGCCGTGGTCGCCCACGACGCCGATGGCCGACATGGTGGTGGCCATGCCCTCCAGGCGGGGGCGCTGGCCGACGGCGGCGCGGATGCGCTCGTTGGCCCCGGACACGACCTGGGCCAGGCCGCCGTCGGGCTCGTCGTCCAGGGTGCCGCGGCCCAGGGGGGCCAACCAGGACACCACCAGGGACGACGCGACGGCGCCGCCGACGTTGCCGCCGACCCCGTCGGCCACCGCGATCAGGGACGGCGCGGCGAGCCCGGAGTCCTGGTTGTCGGGGCGGGGACCGGTGTGCGAGCGCGCAGCGGCCACGAACGACAGCGCCACACCCACCTCGACCTCGTCATCTCCCTCGGGGAACCCGTGATCAGTAGAACAGCCCGGCCGCTCGTGTGCCCGCCCGAGACGCCGTGACGTGACCCGGGCGGGTGGGTGACGCCCACCTCCTGGACGAGGAGCAGCCGGCAGCCACCCGTGGGCACAGGTGTGCGGTGCAACCACCTCACCTGCACGGACGCGGTGCTCGGACCGTCACCGACTCGTGACCCACCGCGGCGATGCGCTGGTTAGATTCGTCGGGGCGATCCGAGACCGGTGGTCGCCAGAAACGATCACGGGGTGAGTGGCGGCGTGAGCGGTACGTCCTGGGTGGCGTGGGAGGTCGACTGCGTGCAGCGGTCGGGCCGGTGGTCGGCGACGGTCCGGGGGACGGGTCTGCCGGCGTCCACGGGGCACGCGGACCCGGCGGCACTGGTCTTCGCCGCCGTCGACCTGATGACCGCCCGGGCCGGTGTCCACCCGCACCGGATGCGCCTGCACCCGCCGGCCGGGACGACGTTCGGGGCCTGGTTCCCGCCCGGGCGCAGCGACCACCGCACCCGCACCGTCGACGGCCAGGACTGGTCGGACACCTGGACGGCGACGCCGGACCCCGACGCCCCGGCCGCGGTGCTGGTCAGCACCCGCAGCGCCGCGGTGCCCGTTCGCGCCGTCCCCACCCCGCGCCGTCCCGAGCAGGCGCGCAGCACCGACCCGACCCCCTGACCCCCGGCGGCGCTCGTCAGCCGAGCCAGTCGAGGGAGCCGCCGTGCGGGGCGGTCCAGGCGACCGGCGTCCCGTCGACGGCGAGCAGGAAGCGCTCGTCGGTGGCGGGGTGCGGCGGCACGGCGAGCTCGGTGAACACCTCGGGCCCCTCCTGGGACACCCAGTGCACCGGCAGCGACCGCACCAGCTCGACGAACGCCGACCGGCCGGCCGCGGGCAGGTAGGTCAGCACCGCGGTGTGGAAGACCACCGGCGTCACCCCGGCGGGCAGCGAGGCGACGGCGTCGGGCAGCACCTCGAGCAGGTCCCCAGTGACCATCCGGGCCGGCTCCCGACCGGCGACCGCCGCGGCGGCGGACAGCCGGGCGACCCGCTCGTCGTGGCCGGGACCCGGCCAGACCAGCGCGCGCAGCCAGGCGCCGTCCGCGACCGGGTCCAGCGGGTTCAGGTCGATCCCCACCCGGACGGCGACCTCGGGCAGCCGGGCGGGCAACGGCGGTGCCCCGGTCACCTCGCACCCGATGACCAGCTCGGACTCCCCCAGCCGGCCACCGGGGCGGTAGTCGTAGGCGTACCGGTCCGGGTACAGGCACAGCCCGGCGGAGGCGCCGACCTCGATCAGCGCGAGCGGTCCGGGCAGCCCCGCCAGCGCGGGCAGCAGGGCCGCGCAGCGGGCGGGCTCGTTGGTCTGGGTGGCGCGGGCGAGCACCTCGGTGCGCACCCGGTCGACGTCGTCCAGCACCCAGGCGCGGAGCTCGGCGTCGTCCGCCGGTGGCCGGTCGTGCAGCAGGGTCAGGACGCCGAGCAGCAGGTTGGGCTGGCGCTTGAGCGGAGGCAGGGCGGCCAGGAAGGCAAGCAGGTCCGGGTCGGCAGCGACCCCGGTGGCCAGGGCCGCGTAGTGCGGGGAGCGGACCGGGGCCTCGTGGTCGGCGAAGGCGCGCCAGCGCCGGGCGACGGCAGCAGGGTCACCCACGTCAGAGCCCGATCCCGCCGACCAGCGCCCCGATCGCGAAGGTCACCGCCATCGCCAGCGCCCCACCGGCGACCAGCCGGACGACGGCCGGCCGCACCGGGGCACCGCCCAGCCGGGCGCTGAGCACCCCGGTCAGCGCCAGCGCGAGCAGCACGACCACGAAGGTCACCGGCACCCGGGCGCCGGCCGGGGGCAGCAGGATCGCGGCCAGCGGCAGCAGGGAGCCGACGGTGAAGGCCACCGCGGAGGCGCCCGCGGCGTGCCAGGGGTTGGTCAGCTCGTCGGGGTCGATGCCCAGCTCGGCCTCGACGTGCGCGGCGAAGGCGTCCTCGGCGGTCAGCTCCTCGGCGACCGTGCGGGCGGTCTGCGGGGACAGGCCCTTGGACTCGTAGATGGCGGCCAGCTCGGCGAGCTCCTGCTCGGGCATCTCGGCGAGCTCGACCCGCTCCTTGTCCAGCAGCGCCTGCTCGCTGTCGCGCTGACTGCTCACCGACACGTACTCACCCAGCGCCATGGAGACCGCCCCGGCGACCAGGCCGGCGACCCCGGCGGTGAGCACCGGCGCGTGGGCAGTGGTCGCCCCCGCGACGCCGACGACCAGCCCGGCGGTCGACACGATCCCGTCGTTGGCGCCCAGGACGCCGGCGCGCAGCCAGTTCAGCCGGGTGCCCAGCGCCCCGGCGTGCGGTTCGGCGGGGTGGGTGCCGACCGGTGCGGCGGGTTCGTCGAGGCTCACGGGGGCGAATGTAGGTCGATCCCCGGGCCCCGACCAGCATGGTCAGGCTGCGCTCAGTCGCCGTCTGCCGTCCCGCCGGAGGACACGTCGGACCAGGTGGCCTCGGCCCCCGAGTGCCCGATCCGGACCACCTGCTGGGTGACACCGACGACCGCGATGACGGCCAGCACCGCGGCGACCAGACCAACGACCCGGCGCGCTCCGGCGGGACGGCGACCGAGCAGGTGGACGACCACGGCCATGACGAACAGCGCCACCATCCAGGGCAGCAGGCCGTCGGCGAGCTCGGAGTGCGCCTCGATGAGCGAACTGCGCCCGACCATCCGCTCCAGGTCCTCCCCGCTCGCCGTCGACAACGGGGTGAGCACCAGGCCGACGAGTGCGACGAGCGGGGTCACGATCCCCAGCCGGCGCCGGGCGGCAGGCCAGAGGGCGTGCAGCAGGACGAGCAGCGCGCCGAGCGGGACGAGCACGACCGTCGCGTGCACGATCAGCGGGTGGGCGGGCAGGCCGAACAGGGTCTCGGGCACGTCGTGTCTCCTCCGGTGAGGAGGTCAGTACGTCACGCCTGCGTGTGCCGGGACTGTGCGCCGCACACCGTCCTCACAGGACGGGCGGGTCCCCACCGTCGGCCCGCCGGGTGCCCCAGGCGTAGGTCTGCTTCCGCAGGCCCAGGTACAGGAAGGTCTCGGTGGACTCGACGCCGTCGACGGCGCGGATCCGGCTGACGGTGTCCAGCAGCTGCTCGTCGTCGGCGCAGACCACCTCGACCAGCAGGTCCAGCGAGCCGGCGGAGATGACCACGTAGTCGACCTCGTCGAAGGCGGCGAGCGCGTCGGCGACGACCCGGGTGTCGCCGTGGGTGCGGATGCCGACCATGGCTTGGCGGGGGAAGCCGACCTGCCGGGGGTCGGTGACGGCGACGATCTGCATGACCCCGGCGTCCAGGAGCCGCTGCACCCGCTGCCGGACGGCGGCCTCGCTCAGCCCCACGGCCTCGGCGATCCGCGCGTAGGGACGGCGACCGTCCTGCTGGAGCTGCTCGATGATGGCCCGCGAGGTGTCGTCCAGCGCCAGCGCAGGGCGTTCCCGAGACGTCATGCGGTCCTCCCCCACGGACACCGTCGCCGGACGGCTGCCGGACGACGAGAAGCGTAGTGCGACGGCGGCCCGCCGGGAACGCTCACTCGCTGAGGGCAGCCCGGCGGCGCACCCGCCGCTCGAACCGGTCCAGCCGCCCGCCCAGCGGTCGGCCCAGGTAGCGGCCGAGCACGACCCCGGCGGCCAGGGCGAGGCCGACGGCGGCGGCACCCACGAGTCCGGAGGCGCCGCCGGCCACGTCGCCGTCCACGACGACGGCGAACAGCCCGCGGTAGATGGCCAGGCCGGGCAGCAGGGGCACGATGCCGCAGACCGCGACCAGCAGGGCCGGGACGCGGAGCCGGTCGCCGAGGGCCTCTCCGCAGAAGCCGACGACCACGGCCGCGGCGGCGCTGGTCACGGCCGCCCCGCCACCGAGCCCGGCGGCGACCGACGACGTCGTCCAGGCCAGCGCACCGGAGAGCACGGCGACGGCGATGGCCCGCGGCCGGGCGTAGGAGGCCAGCGCCCAGGCGCCACCCATGACGGCCGCGGCGACCAGCGTGATCCCGAAGGGCACGGTCACCGTGGCGGGGTCGACCACCCGCAGCGGCACCTCCCAGCGCTGGGCCAGGTCCAGCACACCCGCGATGCCGACGACGATGCCGGTGGTCAGCGTGACCACCTCGAAGGCCCGGGCGGCCGCGGTGACCGGGAACCCGCTGATCGCGTCCTCCGCGGCGCCGACCAGCGACAGCCCGGCCAGCAGCACGACGATGCCGGCGGCGACCACCAGCGACGCCCGGACGTCGACCCCGGCGACCACGAGCAGCACCGCCGTCCCGGTGGCGATCGCGGCGCCCGCGGCCTGCTGGAAGAACACCGGCAGCCCGCGGCGGTTCAGCGCGCGGATGGTGCGCTCGACGACGGCGGTGGTGACCGCGGCGACCAGGGCGACCAGCCAGTCCCCGCCGAGCAGGAACGCGACGCAGCCGGCGACCCCAGACCAGCCGAGGGCGTGGATCTGCCGCCGGTAGGGGTGCGGGGCGGCCAGCACGTCGTCCAGGCTGCGGTGGGCCTCCTCGAGGTCCAGCCGGTCGCCCGTGACCCGGGCGGCGAGGTCGGTGATGCCCTGCAGCCGGGTGTAGTCGACGCCGCGCGGGCGGACGATGCGCATCAGCACGACCGGGGGCAGCCCGTCGGGGTCGTGCCCGATGGTCAGCGAGGTGAACGTCATGTCCACCTGGCAGTCGGTGAGCCCGTAGGCGGCGGCGACCCGCAGCACGGTGGCCGTGACGTCGGCGGCCGAGGCGCCGACGGCCATCATCGACTCCCCGATCCGCAACGCCAGCCCCAGCGCGGAGCGCGCGGTCTCGGCGTCGACACCGCTGGGCCGGGCCCGCAGCGCGAGCGGCTCGGTGGGCGGTCCGGTGCCGGAGACGGCGCGCCGGGCCTTCTCGGGCAGTCGCCCCCAGCCGTGCCGGGGGACGGCGGGCCGATCGGTCACTGACGCAGGCTACGGACCGCGGCGCCCAGGCCCTCGCTGCCCGTCGGCGCGGCGCCCTAGCCTGCGCGCGTGTCCGAGACCACCGTGGCCGGCCCCTCGCAGGTCGGTGCCGCGCCGGTGGCTGCCGTCGTGACGCTCGTGCTGGCTGGTGCGGCGGCGGCCGTGTTCGGTGGCCTGGCGGTCGCCCCGGAGTCGCTGGGAGCCCTGGTGTGGCTGCTGGGCTGGGTGCTGCTGACCTGGGCGGTGCTCGTGGGCAGCGTCTGCGCGGTCCAGCTGGGCCGCGGGTTGCTCGGCGGTCGCCCGGCCGCCTGGCCCACCTGGGTGCTGCTCGGCGTGGGCCTCGCGGTGGTCGCCGTGCTCGTCACGGAGCACCCGCTGTGGGGCAGCGGCTCGGGCGTCGGCTGACCGGTCAGGTCGCCAGCGCGAGGGCGCTGCGGGCCTGCCGGGCGACGGCCTCGTCCAGCAGCCTCCCGTCGGCGCCGACGGCCACCCCCGGGGACGCCGCGAGCCGGGCGAGCACGTCGCGGGCGGCGGCGACCTCGTCGGCGCTGGGCCGGCAGACCCGCTCGACGACGGCGACCTGCGCCGGGTGGATGCAGGCCCGGCCGCGGAACCCGAGCGCCAGCAGTGCCCTGGTCTGCGCCTCGAAGGCGTCGAGGTCGCGGAACTCGGTGGACACCGCGCCCGGTGGCGGCGCGATGCCGGCGGCGGCCGAGGCGAGGACGACGGTGCTGCGGGCCAGCAGCAGCTCGGTGCCGTCCCGGCCGGGGGTGACGCCGAGGTCGGCGGCCAGGTCGACCTCGCCCAGCTGCAGGCAGCGCACCCGTGGGCCGGCGGCCAGCGCGGGCGCGGCGAGCACGCCGGCGGCGCTCTCCACCAGCGGGCTGACGCCCAGGCTGCACGGGGCGCGGCCGGTGGCGGCCTCGGCGGCGGACAGCTGGTCGTGCACCCGGTCCAGCAGCGCCGGGGACCCGGCCTTGGGCAGCACCACGCCGGTCAGGCGCGGGGTCCGGGCGACGGCGTCGACGTCGTCCCGGCCGCGGCCGCCGGTGTTGACCCGCACCCAGACCTCGCCGTCCCCGGCCTCGCCGTGCAGCCACTCGACGACGGCGTCGCGGGCGGCGTCCTTGCCGGCGGGCGGGACGGCGTCCTCCAGGTCCAGGACGACGGCGGCCCCGGTGCGCACGGCCTTGTCGAACCGGTCGGGCCGGTCGCCGGGCACGTAGAGCCAGCTGCGGACGCTCACCCGACGACGGTGGTGCCGGCGACCAGGGACTTGGCGATGACGGTGCGCAGCACGTCGTTTGTGCCCTCGCCGATGGCCATCAGCGGGGCGTCGCGGTAGAGCCGCTCGACGACGAACTCGGTGGAGTAGCCGTAGCCGCCGTGGATCCGCATGGCCTCCAGCGAGAGCGCCAGGGCGGTCTCCGAGGCGAACACCTTGGCCATGCCGGACTCGGCGTCGACGCGCTGGCCGGCGTCGGCCTTGGAGGCGGCCCAGTAGGTGAGCAGCCGGGCGGCCTGCAGCTGGGTGGCCATCTCGGCGAGCTTGAGCGCGATGGCCTGGAACTCCGCGATCGGGTGGCCGAACGCCTCGCGCTCGCCCGCGTACTTCAGTGCCGCGTCGTAGGCGGCCTGGGCGACGCCGACGCTGCGGCCGGCGATGTTGAGCCGGCCGATCTCCAGGCCGGACAGGGCCTGCTTCATGCCCAGGCCCTCGACGCCGCCGAGCAGGTCGGTGGCCGGCACCCGGACGTCGACCAGCGAGATCTCGCAGGACTCGGTGCCCTTGTAGCCGAGCTTGCCCAGGTCCCGGCTGACCTCGAACCCTGGCGACGACGTGTCCACCAGCAGCAGGGACATGCCGCGGTGCCGGGGCTCGGCCGCCGGGTCGGTCTTCACCAGGACGGGCAGCACGTCCGCGTGCCGGGCGTTGGTGATCCAGGTCTTGGTGCCGTTGACGACGTAGTGGTCGCCGTCCAGGACCGCCGTCGTCGCGATGCCCTGCAGGTCGGTGCCGGCCCCGGGCTCGGTGAGGCCGACGCCGGTGCGCCACTCGCCGGTGGCCAGCTTGGGCAGGAAGCGCTGCTTCTGCTCGTCGGTGCCGTGCTCGGCGATCATCCAGGCCGACAACCCGTGGCTGCCGAGGATGCCGGCGATGCCCATCCAGCCGCGGCTGATCTCCTCGTAGACGAGGGTGAAGCTGACCATGTCCAGCGCCAGGCCACCGAACTCCTCGGGCGTGGTCAGGCCGAACAGGCCCATCGCCTTGAGGTGGTCGACGATCTCGGTCGGGTAGCGGCCGGTGCGCTCCCACTCCGAGGCCACCGGCACGATCTCGCGGTCGACGAAGCGGCGCAGCGCCTGCTGGAAGTCGCGCTGCTCCTCGTTGAGGGTGAAGTCCACGTCAGCTCCTGGTCTCGCCGAAGGCGCCCGCTGCTTCGAGCGCAGCCACCTTCTCGGGTGGGTAGCCGAGCAGGTCGGCGGTGATCTCGTGCTGGTGCTCGTTGCGGTGCGGGGCGCGGCGGTGCTCGGTGTGCTGCTCGCCGAAGCGGACCGGGCTGCCGACCTGCCGGACGGTGCCCCAGTGCGGGTGCTCGGTCTCCAGCAGCAGCCCGCGGGCGGCGGCCTGCGGGTCGGCCAGGGCCTGGTGGACGTCGTTGACCGGCGACGACGGCACCCCGGCGGCGGCCAGCAGCGCCAGCCAGTGGGCCACCGGGTGCTTCGCGATCTCCCCGCGCAGCTCGGGGAGCAGCTCGGCTCGGTGCACGTCGCGGGCGGTGAAGCTGGCGAACCTCTCGTCGTCCCCCAGGTCGGGGCGGCCGAGGACGGCGACCAGCCGCTGCCAGAACTTCTCCTTGGCACACCCCACGACCAGCCAGCCGTCGCTGGCCGCGAAGGCCTGGAACGGGACGAGCGAGGGGTGCGCGGAGTCGACGGTGCGGACCGGTTCGTACCCGGCGTTGAGCGCCCAGGTGGCCGGGTAGGTCAGCAGCGACATGGCGGTGTCGTAGAGGGAGACGTCGCAGTCGCCACCGACGCCGTCCCGCCTGGCGGCGTGCAGGCCGGCCATCAGCGAGAGCGCGGCGACGAAGCCGCTGGAGAAGTCGACGAGGCTCAGCCCGGTCTTGGTGGGCGGGCCGCCGGGGTCACCGGTGAGGCTCATCCAGCCGGCGATGCCCTGCAGCACGTAGTCGTAGCCGGGTTCGGCGGCGCGCGGGCCGGTCATCCCGAAGCCGGTGAGGCTGCAGCACACGACTGCGGGGTTGAGGTGGGCGAGGTCGGCGTACCGGATGCCGATCTTGGCCGGGACGTCGCCGCGCAGGTTGGACCAGACGGCGTCGCTGCTGCGGACCAGGTCCTCGAACACCTCGCGGCCGGCCGGGGTGGAGATGTCCAGGCTGAGACTCTGCTTGTTGCGGTTGAAGGTCTCGAAGAACAGCGACTCCTCGCCGGCCGCGTAGGGCGGGACGTAGCGGCCGATGTCGCCGCCGGTGCGCGGGTCCTCGATCTTGATGACCTGGGCGCCGAGGTCGGCCAGGTGCACGCTGCCGAACGGGCCGGCGCCGTACTGCTCCAGGGCGACGATCCGGACGTCCTCCAGCGGCCTCATCCCTGCTGCGCCGATGCTGCCGGGTCCTGCAGGGGCCCGGTCTTGGCCTGCGGGAAGTGCCCCTGCCCGATCCCGGACTCCCGCGTGGCCACCATGACCGACCGCTTGAACGAGATGCACTCGTCGCCCTCGGAGGTCAGCCCGCGGGTCACCATCGACACGATGCCCGCGTACGGCCGGGACCTGCTGGCCCGCAGCCCGGTGCACAGGCTCTCCGCGTAGAGGGTGTCGCCGACGTAGACCGGGTGGGTCAGCCGGACGTCGGTCATCTCCAGGTTCGCCACCGCGTTCTGGCTCATGTCCAGCACGCTCAGGCCCAGCGTCAGGGCGATCGTCAGCCCCGAGTTCACGATGACACGGCCGCCGGTAATGGGGTTCTGGGCGGCGAGGTGCGCGTTGACGTGCTGCTGGTTGGTGTTCATCGTCAGCATCGTCAGCCAGGTGTTGTCGGCCTCGGAGATCGTGCGGCCGAGCGGGTGCTGGTAGACGTCGCCCACGACGTAGTCCTCGAAGTACCGACCCAGGACGGCTGGGTGTGTGGCCATTGGAGACCTCCCTCGACAGCCGGACGGTAAACGTCTGATGATTAGCCGCGCAAGCCCCCGAACCCGCGGAGGACCCATGGACGACGCCGGAACCAACTCCGTGATCCGCCGGGTCGAGCGCCCCCCGGTCCCGGGCGGCGTCTTCTCCGGGATCCGGCTCGGGGTGAAGGACAACATCGACGTCGCCGGCGGGCCGACGACCTGCGGTTCCGCCTTCTTCGCCGACCGGGTGCCGGCTTCGGACGCCGAGGTCGTGCAGCGGCTGACCGCTGCCGGCGCCCAGCTGGTGGCGACGCTGAACCTCAGCGAGTTCGCCGTCGGGGTGACCAACCAGAACTCCGCCGCCGGCCCGTGCCGGAACCCGTGGGACCTCGACCGGGTGCCGGGTGGTTCGTCGGGCGGCTCGGGCGCCGCGGTCGCCGCCGGGGTGGTGGACCTGGCGCTGGGCACGGACACCGGCGGGTCGATCCGGCTGCCGGCGTCGGCGTGCGGCGTGGTCGGCCTCCGACCGACCATCGGCTCGATCCCGACGGACGGCGTCTTCCCGGTCTGCGACGACGTCGACACCGTGGGCCCGCTGGCCCGGGACGTCGCGCTGGTGGCCCGGGCGCAGCGGGTGCTCACCGGCTCCACGGCGGCGCTGCCCGCGTCCGCCGCCCCCCGCCGGATCGGGCTGCCGGTGCAGCTGCTGACCGACGTCGACCCCGGCGTCCGGGCGGTGGTGGACGCGGCGGTGGCGGTGTTCGGGGCCGAGGTCGTGCCGTTCGAGGTCGAGGGCCTGCTCGAGGCGCAGGACATCGTCTACACGCTGGTCTACGCCGACCTGGCCCGGATCCACGCCGACCGGCTGGCCACGGCACCGGAGCGGTTCCACCCCGACACGCTGGTCCGGGTCGGGCTGGGACGGTCGATCACCGCCGACGAGCGGGCGTCCGCCGTCCGCGCCCGGCAGGCGCTGCAGGACCGGATCTCCGCGGCGCTGGACGGCGTCGCCCTGCTGCTCACGCCCACGCTGCCGGTGGACGTGCCGCGGGCCGACCCGGACGACGTGCTGCGGGTGTCCCGGCGGCTGGGCCAGCTGACCTACCCGTGGTCGCTGCACGCCGGGCCGACGCTGGCGCTGCCGGTGGGCCGGCACCCGGACTCCGGGATGCCGGTGGGCGTGCAGCTGACCGCGCCGGTGGACGGCGAGGACGTGCTGCTGGCGGCCGGGCTGTGGTTCCAGGAGCAGACCTCCTGGCACACCGCCCGACCGCCGGTGGTCAGCCGCTGAGGCCGAGCACCAGGTCGCACACCTCGGCCGGTCGGGAGAGGAACGGGTGGTGCCCGGCGTCCATCTCCACGACCCGGCCAGCCCGCCGGGCGAACTCGCGCTGCCGCTCGGCCGGTGTCCCCCGGTCGTCGGCGCAGACCAGGTAGGTCGAGGGGACGTCGTGCCACGCGGCCGCCCCGACGGTCTGGCCGAGGACCTGCACGCCCTGCCGGGCCAGGTGCTCGGCGGCCTGCTGCTGCACCTAGCCGTCGCAGTCCTGCAGGAAGGTGTCCACCAGCAGCTCGGGCCGGACGGCGAAGGTCCCGGCGTCCGGGTCGACGACCAGGAAGGGGGCCGGACCGCCGTCCCCGCCGAAGTCGGCCAGGCACTGCCCGACCTCCGGCAGGTAGCTGGAGACGAGCAGCAGATGCCGCACGGTGTCCACCCCGGCGGCGGCCTCGGCGGTGACGATCCCGCCGTAGCTGTGCGCCACCACCACGGTCGGCTCGTCGCTGCTGGTCAGCACGGCGCGGACGGCGGCGGCGTCCTCGGGCAACCCGGGTCCGCCGGCGCCGGCGGTCTGGCCGGTCTCCCCGCAGCTGGGCAGGGCCGGCGCGACGCTGTCGACTCCCTGCTGGGCCAGCAGCTCCGCGGTGCGGTGCCACCACCAGGCGCCGTCCCGGACGCACGCCCCGTGCACGAACACGACCCTCATCGCTGCTCCCCGCCCTCGTCCACTCCGTCGCCGAGAACGCTAGACGTAGCGATCGTTACGCGAAAAGCTGTGGCCGTGGGACGACGACCGCAGCCGGAGATCCGGGAGCAGCTGCTCGATGCCTGCGCCGACCACGCGCTCGCCCACGGCCTGCCCGACCGGATCGGCCCGTTCGTCGCGGCCACCGGCACGTCGGCACGGATGCTGCTGTACCACTTCGGCACCCGCAACCTGCTGCTGCGGTCCGTCCTGGAGCGCGCCCGGCAGCGTCAGATCGCCGCGTACGAGGGGCTGCTGCGGGCCCGCGCCGACGAGCCGTACACCGACACCCTGGCCCGCGCCTGGGCCGGCATCTCGGGCCCGGACGGGGCGCCGTTCCTGCGGGTGTTCTCGCCCTTGCGCGAGGACGCCGACCAGCAGCTGTGGCCGGAGTTCCGGCGGCTGGCCACCACCGACTGGCTCAGCCCGCTCGAAGCGGGGCTGGCCACCCTCGGGCGCCCGGAGCTGGCCACGCTGGTGCTGGCCGTCATCCGCGGGCTGCTGATCGACCGGCAGACCACCGGCGACGCGGAGCGCACCGACGCCGCCTCCGCGGAGTTCCTGACCTCGCTCAGCCCGAGGTGACGACGAGTTCGTTGCCCTCGGGGTCGGCGACCCGGCCGTCGTCGAGCAGCCGGCCGCCCGCCGCTAGAGCGGTGTCGATCCGGTCCCCGACGGCGTCCTCGGGCACGGTCAGCACGAGGTGCAGGCGGTTGCGCTGGCGGCGGCGGTCCTCCTCGGTCGGGTCGAGGGGCTGGAAGACCATCACCGGTCCGAGCCGGCGCGGGTCGTGGATCTCGGTGAGCCCGGGCCGCTCGTCGGGGACGTAGCCGAGCACCGCCGTCCAGAACGCCTGCACGGCGGCGACGTCGGCGGCGTCGAGGAACAGCTGCAGGAAGCGGGGCAGCCGCGGGTCAGCGACGGCGCCGAGGTCGTGGGCGGCGGACTGCAGTCGGGTGGCCAGCGCGAGGACGTCGGCCGCCGACGCGCAGACGCCGTCCTCCCACTGGTCCTTGCCGCTGTCGAGCACGACCAGCCCGGGTCGGACGTCGACGAGCAGCGGCAGGCCGGTGCCGGCGACCAGGTCCGCCGCGGCGGCGGCGAGCTGCGCGGGTGAGTCGGTGCGGTAGCAGGCCATCGCGCTGAACACCGCCCACCAGTCGTCGGCGCCGTCGCCCAGCGGTCCGCCCGGGAGCAGGTCGACCTCGTTGCCCTCGGGGTCGACCTGTCGGACGCCGTACGGACCCGATCCCGCGCCCAGCCCCAGCTCCGCGACCGCCGGGGCGGGGCGGACGACGTCCAGGTGGATCCGGTTGCGCAGCGGTCGGTGCTCGTCGGACGGCCCGATCAGCAGGGCCGGGTCGCGGTCTGCGGGACCGGGCCCGAACACCGACCCCCAGAACCGGGCCGCGCCTGCCGGGTCCGCGGACTCCAGGACGACGTCCAGCCGCTGGAGCGGTCCGGGATCGGCGGTCAGCCCGAGGTCACGGGCCGCCGTCGACACCGCGGCGGCGTGCTCGGCGGAGGCCAGCCGCACCCGGGCGCCGCCGGCCCGGACGTCGACGGCGCTGCCGGGCGCAAGCTCCACGACACGGCTGGCCAGCGCCGCAACCTCCACCTGGGACGGCGCGTCGAACCACGCCGTCACCGAGCCGCCGATGCTGCGCCAACCAGTCTCCGGGTCCAACATCCCGGAACTGTAATCCCGTTGCGGCCCCGCCGCGCGATCGTTCCGGGAAGGTGCCATCTTGCGCCACCGGATGCATTCCAGGTGAACGAAACCAAGCGCATCACCCGGCCCGTCCGCCGGGCCCGGAGCGGCATAGAGCTCTGGCGACCCAAGCAATGATTGGCGGACGTAAGAACCGTACGCGCCGATGATCGGGCTGCTCGGGCGGATGTCTCGACGGCCTCCTTCTAACCGATCGATCAGCACGTAACGATGCGCACGCCGTTCCAATCAAACCCTGATTGCCGCCCCGGCTGGGCGTTAACGGTCATACCCAAACACTTTCCGCACAACCTTTAAGACGCTAATGTACCAATCATCACTATGATCAAAGTCCCTGACCAATTCCTGCCCGAACGGCCCCGCGTCACGCAATGCGCGTTGCATTTCCGAGCGACCCCAGTCGTTGGTGCGCGCAGTCGATAATAGGAACCGGCGAAGCCGGAGTGCTGGGTCATGGGCCTCCGGCAGAACTTTTCCTAGACGCTTCCAGGCACTCTGCGGCAGGGTATCTGAAGTCATCGCGTTGTGAAGCGGCCCAAAAACGACCTGCAACACAGCACCCGTGTCTGCCTTCGCATCTACCAAGCATGCGACAGAAGCCATCAACCAAGTGGCTGAGATACGAGACCGCTCCTCTTCGAGAGCAGCTAAAGCAGCCGCCATTTGAGCTTGACCCCGAAGCTGGCCAAGAGACGCTGCCATTAGGAGCAGGCTACTGCTGTATGCACTCCAGTGCGAGTCTGTGATGTCACTTCGGACGAGCGCGCGCATCAACTTTTCATCGCCATCGACAAGCGCGAATACCGGTTCCGGGCCTAACTTCTCTATGGCCACACCCGCATGCCCCGAGCGAATAGCCTTGCGGACAGTGGCAATATTCTTGTCACTCGTCAGTATGTGTCGAACTTGATCGCCGTCCAGCGCTTTCCACGTCTTGAGGGAGAGACGCGCGGCAACGCCATGGATGAACAACTCCGCTGCCCGCCCGTTTGGTTCAGCGAGAACTTCGCGCAACTCGTCGACGGGCGCATCGGTTGCAAGATAATCAGATACCGCACGTAGCGACGTTCCATTCAGGGAATGACCACTACTCACTCCTACCAGCTTGTCTAGGCGGGACTCCTTCGCCTCAGCAATGATCCGCGAATAGACATCGAGACCTACCAGGTCCCAAGACTTCTCGTCAGCAACCATCAACTCGCGCAACAACGCCCATTCTGGCGCCCAGTTCGCGGCGGCCCCAAACACCTCTCGCTCGATGAGTGACCGATTCAACGGGTACTCAGCGAATAGATCAACCAATCTACGCGCTAGCGGAACGTCCCGCCGCACCATTGATCCGGCGATCGCCAGAAGATACCCAACAAGCTCAGGCTCGCTAACATCACTGGCCATGCGGCCGAGCAGTGGTCCAGTGCCGTCCGGCGCCCATACCGCCGCCTCAATCTGTTTCTCCAACAACGTCATTGACCCGCTTGAAGCTACAGGCGCGCCCTGGATGCGCCTGGTGATTACGAAGTCCGCCTTCGGATCTCGACTACGAATGGACTCACGGACTCGAAACGAGAGCCGCTCACGAATGCGTGGCCAAGCGACATACCACACCGCGACTACACCCGCCTCTAGCTCCGAAATGTGGGCAAGAGGAAAACTGGCCACACGTTCACGTCTAGGAGCAAATGCGGCCAACACAGAGCGCGCCCCGAGATCGTTCATCTCCGGCACGGCTTTCCAATCGCGTGTTTCAACATTCAACTGAGATACACGCCCACCGCGCACGGGATCACCGGGGCGCGCGAACAATCTGAATAAATAATGCAGGTTGTCGATTCGGCTAAGCTCCTCTATTGGACAGATGAGAACGTGAGCAGTCACCGCTCCAGGCCGGGCGCTCGATGGGTCCTGCCATGTTGCTGCCAAGGCGTAGGCGCCGTCGTCGGGCAAAGAGAGCCCGGTGATCAGACGCTCAGATGCATCTTTGGGGTAAGTGTCCGTGGCCCCCAACAGGCGCGACACAGTCTTCGACGACAGGCCGACCGAGCCACCGATAAGCCGATGACCTTCGTCGTAACCGAAGTACAGCTGGTCAATGATCATTCTGTATAACCCAAGCGAGAGGGGCGGTGAAAGGAACGGGTCGCCCATCCCCACCGAGGGCATATGCCCTAGACGACACACTGTAATGCGTCTTTAGAATGTCGATATCCCTGCCCAAATCACCCCCCTGCGCCGATACGCCGAACGTCCGAGCCTGGAGGTCGACAGACGATTCCAAGAAATAGCGCAGCGCAGGCACGTGCGCATCCACCCAAGCGGACGGCGAATCGACAGACTCAACAAGGTCCCACGCGCTCACAACTACAGCGAGTCTCAGAGGCCCCCTGACACCCTCAGCGCGTCGCAGAGCGACAACGTTCTCCAGAGCGTCGACAATCTTTGCCGCGGTACATGCTTGTCGAAGGGTGAATGGGGGGGCACCGTTTGCCGGGTCATCCGAATCTACCTCTTCGGCCTTCGACTCGGCGGGCGACCCAGGAGTACCCGCAACTGCTTCACCGCCGCCCTCGGGCGCGGCAGGATCCCCAAGCGAAAGTGCCGCAAAAATCGGGACCGGCTGGTCGGTCTCAGTCGAGTGCAGAAATAAGAGGGCACCTTTTGCCTCGAGCAACGTTGACTCAAGATTGCTATGCCAAATCCGATCTTCGATCAGTAAGCGAAGCGTTTCTCCAGACAAGTCTGGAATCGACAGACTGAGCGTTGGCCCGTCGCCTAAGGCGACCTTTAGCGCCAAGCCCTCAAGGCTATCCACGTCGGTTCTCGCGGGCGCCTTGAAGCTGGTGACCGCCATCCCCAGTTCCTGCAGATACGCGCGATCCCCTGTCACGTCGATTTCGGATAATTCCGTATACTCGTCATCTTGGATCAATTGCCAAAGCGTTCCAAGGTAAGTCGATTTCGCAGTTTGCGGCAGGCCGAGAAAGGTGATCACAGCTTCATCACTCATGAGAAGTTGCCAATCGATCGACTCGCCGGAAACACCGACGAGCTGGCTTCCGGCGCCGGGGCATCTTGAAGCCACAGCAACAGCAACTCGAGTAAGCCCCGGGGCGCTTCCCCACGGGGCCGAGCCGCCGTCCTCACAATCTCACACGGTGTTGACTCGCCGCCCAGCTTCCGCGCGAGACGGTTGAGCAGGGTGCCGAACGCATCCTCATCAGCCGCGGGCAGCAGATCCGTTTTTGTAGCTACGATGGTGAACACGCACTCCTGGCTCAAACTTCTCGACATTCTAAGCGCAAGTATCTGACGAATCGATTGGTTCATTGAAATCTCTCGACGGGTGACATCCGCGAAAGACGCAGCATCGACGACGATGCTCACGTGGTCAACACGGTCAATCCACGGCAGCTCTTCGTCGATCGGACTGCCCTCTCGGATCCGACGGAAGTGTTCGCCTGAGATATCGGCGAGCAAGAGGTCCACTAGCCGCCCGTCCGGTTCTCGGACGCGCAAGTGAAGGAACCCGTCATCCTCCTCTCTAGTGCGGAGCGTTTCTGGGCGCGGAGACATCGACTTGACCCGAGCCATGTGGGTGCGTTGCTCGAACGCCAATGCATTGACCGAACCAGCGAACGTGAGGCCTTCCAGTCGACCCGATAGCATAAATTGATTCCACAACTCGGCGAGCAAGGTCGACTTTCCGACCCTGACTTCACCAGAGAGAAGAATCATCCGCGCTCCGTTCACGCTACGCACAGCACGGGACTGGTCGAGGTCTAGAGCTGAGGAACTCGTGCTCAACTCGCGATGATTCTCCACTATGGGTCCAGGTTGGACCCCTCCCAGAATGTCGTCGTCAGAAAGACCCGAGGCGGCCTCGTCGCTTAGCTCAGTCATTATCGGAGCCTAACTGGTCGAGCATCAGCAGTTCCCTCACAAGTTGCTCCGATAAGGACAACGCCGTTCTCTCTTCTTCTGCCCTGCGAGGGTGTTTCCCATTCCGCTCCGATTCAAGGACATCGGCGCGCCCATGCACGTGAGACAGAATTGGGAATAATGCTGAGCGCCCTGGCGGCGGGACGGGGAGCTTTTCTTTGAGCTCATTAGCATCCGCCGATTCCGCTAGCTGAGTAAGCGTTATTCCTACGGGGGCATGTTGTGCGAGCAATCTTCGCATGACGGCCCCCAGCGATCGAGGCTCTATCGCAAACTCGATAAGATCAAATGCTTCAACACCAAGCACCAGGGCCGCATCTGCGGGCTGCGCCTGTTCCCAGGGTTGCTCCAAAATCGTGCTTGCCCCACTGAATGCCCACCATAAAAGATTTGTTTCTTCATCCATAGCCTGCATCCGCCGCTCGATGCGCCGCTGGAGAGCTGTGAAGGCCCTGCTCGTAGCATTCGTTGCACTAGTCAAGGTAGTTGCTAAGAGCCTTACGTCTTTATCGAACTCCGGATCACTTGCGTCCGTCAGCCGCCCGGCCAGGCCCGCTGTTGCCTTGGTATCTGTCGAGAAGTGGAGAGGCTCTCGCTTTCGCAGCGTCTCTGAGAGCTCAAGGCGACGCGTACGCGCGAGGTTCGCAAGGTCGGCCTTCGCGAAGGTATGACCAGACCATTGTGCGCTACACACAGCCTGCGCCGCGCTGACCTCAGCTCCATCGTCGCTACTACGAAGGATCTCGTGCAGAACCCACCCGGCGACGAGGCGGCTTTCGAGGTCCGTCTCTGCGGCTGAAGAAAAGGAAGCATCATGCCGCTGAAGTTGCTCAGAAAGACCTGTAAACGCTTCATCATCACCGGCACCCACGAAGAGGGTCGTTAGACCCCAAACTGTTATCAGTCCTGGAGCGTCGCACAGCTCCCGAGCGGTGATTTCGATAGCGGCTAAGCGGTCAGACTTATCGTCAGTCTCGACGCGGCGGAACCACGCCGCTAGTTCAGGGCTAGCCATGAGATTGCTCCTGAAGTATCGCTGCAGCCAACTCGGGGAGTCGCTCACTCGCCTCCGCCAGGCGAATAAGAGCAAGATCCGCCTCAAGACTAGCTCCGAGACCGGGAACTTCAAGACCTATGCGCCTGGAAGCACGACCTCGCGCCTCCCGCGTCGAACTGAGGATTGAGTAGATATGCGCGTGGCGCGTCGTGTCGATCGGCTCGGGGTGTTCGGCCGGTGGAATGTCCGCCGACGTGGTTGACGTTTCATTCCCGGCCGAGTCCTTCGCGGCACCAGTTGTGCCAGCGAGAGGGTCAAGGGCTGCGCCAACCCTAGATGAGGGTGCTGATTGTTGTTTCGCGACTCGATAGCTCTGGACGCCCCCAATTTCTGGAGCATAGCCGAAGCCCGCGCGAGACGCGGTCCATTCCCGACCATGGATAGCAACGTCCACATAGTCGGGACTCCCGGCATCATCAATTTCGAGGTAGTTGTACGCCGGGAGCCAACCGTCCTCGGTGCGCGTTGGGTTCACGGAACCGGATGCAACATACAGCGGGCCGTCAGTCACCTTCTGCGTCAAGCCGCTCTCGTGTTCGTGACCAGTCAACACAAGGTGTGCCCTCGAAATCCAAGTGTCTAGAATCGGACCGTCGCGGAGCCAGCGCGGAGGGTGATGGCTCAAAGTCATCTTGATGCTATCGGGCCGCTCGATCAGGCTCGTAAACTGAAAGAGACCAGCAACGAGCAAGTCGGATGCTGCATCGGCATTCTCCTGGCCATCGCAAATCCATGACGAATTTATGCCGTGAATCTCTAGGGTCGAATTTGTTAGCGAGAAGGTCTTGGGCTGGAACTTAAATGTAGTGCTAGAGATATCACACTGGTACGCCGCCGCAAACTCGTTATATGCGTCAAATGGGGCCATCAGCGCGCGTCCAGTCGACGGGTCAGACAGAAATCTCGCGAGGTTATCGCTGACAGCCCGAGGATCGACTTGGCGAAGATAGTTTCTAATTAGCCCATGTACCGCATCCTGCGAACCGCGGTTCACGTCATGGTTGCCGGGCACGCATATAACTTGATCTTCTTTGCAGGAGATGAGGGCTGCCGCATGGGAAAGGAAGGTTGCTGCTTTCTCGTATTCGGAAGCCAGACCGCGGTTTGCTATGTCGCCGACAACTAGGATGCCGTCGGCGGGTCCGACTTGCTCGGCTACAGCGGCAATGTCGGACAGCATCAGATCCCGAACCCGTGCCTCAATATCAGCATCAGGAGGGTGCGTGTCCCACATGTTGGTGAAGTGGATGTCGGAGACGTGCAACAGGCGGACCACCCGAGTGAAAATAGCGCCTGTGGGGACTTATGGCGAGGCAGCGCGGCCCCCGGTCATCCTGAAGCAAGGTCGACGGAGTCCTGCGCCCATCACCGATCGGCGCTGAGCTATGGGCGCGTGAGGACGCAAGGACAAGGCGCGTTGAGCCTCCGTATTAGGCCATGCGGACTGGTGTTAGATCGGCGGAGCCTAGGAAGTGCCCGGCCTGGGGTCGACGAGCTCGGGCCGTTTGGATCACAGGATCGCGGCGAACCGTGGTGGCACCCGCGGCCAGTTGCAGCAAGACGACGACGGGCGAGACCGTGCTCGGCCCCATCACTCCCGCGTTCACCCCAAGCTGACCCATCAGATGCGGCTGAGCCGGTCCATTTGCTGGTACGCGCCGGTCAGGTGGTCCAGGTGCCGCCGCATCGCCGTGACCGCCCCGTCGGCATCCCGGGCCGCGACCAGGTCGTGCAGTTCCGCGTGGTCGTCGGCGACGCATGACCAAAACCCGTCCGGCGCGTGGTCACGGCCGAACCGCGTCGCCAGCACTCGGAACAGCGGCGCGGTGATGACCTCCAGCAGCGGGTTGCCGGTCGCCCGCAGCAGCACCAGGTGGAAGTCCTGGTTCGCCGAGTAGGTGGCCTCGCCGGTCGACACAGCCGGGTCGAACTCCGCCCGCCGGAGGTCCTCCAGCTGCTCGTCGGTCCGGTGCCGGGCAGCCTCGCCGGCCGCGGGCACTTCCAGCAGGTGACGCAACGACATCAGCTGCCCGACCGTCACCCGCTCGGCGGCCGCCATCAGGGTCACGCCGGTCTCCAGGTGCGCCGACAGGTGCCCGACCGTCGGCACGCTCACGAAGCTCCCGCCGGCCACCCCGCGGGTGGTCTGGATCAGGTCCTGCGACGCCAGTGACCGCAGCGCCTCGCGCACGGTCGAGCGCCCGACGCCGAAGTCGGCCGACAGCTCCTGCTCGGTGGGCAGCCGTTGCCCGGGCGCGAGCTCGCCCGAGATGATCCGGGCGCGGATGTTCCCGGCCAGCACGGCGTACGCGGGCCCGGTCACCCGCAGGAGTCTGCCAGCGGAACCGGTTCACACGGTGTTGACACCGCAAGCGTTGACGACACCAATCGTCAGACCGTTTGATGGGCCCGTGCCAGCCGCCCCCCGCATCGCCGTCGTCTTCTACTCCTCCACCGGCAACCTGGCCGCCATGGCCAAGGCCATCGGGCAGGGCGCGGAGTCCCACGGCGCCGAGGTCCGCGTGCGGATCGTCCCCGAGCTCGCGCCCGCGGGAGCCATCGCCGCCAACCCGAAGTGGCAGGCCTTCGTCGACGAGGCCCGTTACGAGACCGCCACCCTCGACGACCTCGAGTGGGCCACCGGCATCGCCCTGGGCAGCCCCACCCGCTTCGGCCTGCCCGCCGGCCAGCTCAAGGAGTTCCTCGACACCACCGGCGGCCTGTGGTTCCAGGGCAAGCTCGCCGACAAGGTCGGGACGGCGTTCACCAGCGCCTCCACCGGCCACGGCGGTCTGGAGTCCACGATCCTGGCGATGAACAACGTGCTCTACCACTGGGGCTCGCTGGTCCTCCCCCTCGGCTACGGCGAGCGGCACCTGATGAAGGAGTCCGGCAACCCCTACGGCGGCTCCTTCGTCTCCCGCTCCGGCGCCGCCCCCGACGACGTGGCCCTGGAGGCCTGCCGACTGCAGGGCGTGCGCCTCGCCAAGTTCGCCGGCATCGTCGCCGACGGGCTCGCGGGATGACCGCCGAGCCAGTCCGGGTCGGCATGGGCCGGCTAGCCTCCACCGAGCGACCCGGGCTGGTCCTGGTCGACTGCCAGAAGCTCTTCACGTTGGACCCTGCCGTCTCCGCGGCCGCCGAGGGCTGCGGCCGGGCCGCCGCGGCCGCCCGCCTGGCCGGCGTCCCGGTCGTCTGGCTCCGGGTGCTCTTCGAGGACGACGACGAGCTCGGCCCGGTCTGGACGGCGAAGGCCCCTGCGCTCAAGCAGCTGCGCCCCGGCGCCGAGCTGGCCGAGTTCGACGACCGCGTCGGGTACGTCGACGGCGACCCGGTGGTGACGAAGAAGCGGGCCTCGGGGTTCGTGCACACCGTGCTCGACGACCTGCTGCACGAGCTCGACGTCCACACCCTCGCCGTCGCCGGGTTCACCACCGCCGGCTGCGTGCGGGCCACCGTCGTCGACGCCGCCTCGCTGGACTACGCCCCCGTCGTCCTCGCCGACGCCGTCGCCGACCGGTCGACCGCCATCCACGACGCCGCGCTGGTCGACCTGGACGCCCGCTACGCCGACGTCGTGCCCGACGGCGTCGCCTGGTTCCGCGCGCTGGGCACTACCGTCGGCTAAACGTCTGACCTATGGTCGCCGTCACAGGAGGGAGTCACCCATGAGCCTCGCCCGCCAGGTCGCCACCGTCGTCGCCCGCACCACCTGGGACGACGTCCCCGCCCCCGTGCTCGACCGCGCCCGCCACCTCGTCCTGGACGCCGTCGGCCTCGCCTTCGCCGCGTCCGCCCACCCGTTCGCCGACACCGCCGCGCAGGCGTTGGGCTCCTTCGGCCACGGCGACGTCCCCGTGCTGGGGTCCAAGACCCGGCTGCCCGCCCGCGACGCCGCCGTCCTCAACGGCGTGCTGGTGCACGGCCTGGACTTCGACGACACCCACATCGGCGCCGTCACCCACGTGTCCGCCTCCGCGCTGCCGGCCGCGATCTCCGCCGCCGTGGCGGCCGACGCCACCACCCGCGACCTGCTGCTGGGCTACGTGCTGGGCGTCGAGGTCGCCGCCCGGGTCGGCCTGGCCGGCGCCGGTGCGTTCCACGACCTCGGCTTCCACCCCACCGCCCTGGCCGGCGCGTTCGGCTCGGCTGTCGCGGCGGGCTCGGTCACCGGTCTCGCAGAGGACCAGCTGGTCGCCGCGCAGGGCGTCGTCGGCTCCATGGCCGCCGGGCTGCTGGAGTTCCTCGAGGACGGCTCCTGGACCAAGCGGCTGCACCCCGGCTGGGCCGCCCAGTCCGGCATCACCGCCGCCGCGTTCGCCGGCGCCGGGTGGAGCGGCCCGGAGGCGGTCTACGAGGGCCGGTTCGGCCTGTTCGCCACCCACCTCGCCGGCCGGGAGACCCACCCCGAGCTGGTCGCGGCCGGCCTGGGCGAGCGGTGGGAGACCGCCGAGACCGCGGTCAAGCCGTACCCGATCTGCCACTTCGCGCACGCCTTCGCCGACGCCGTCCTGCTGCTGCGCGAGCAGCACGACCTGCGCACGGAGGACGTCGCCGCGATCCGCTGCGCCATCCACCCGGTGCCCGGCAAGGTCGTCTGCGAGCCCGCCGCGGCGAAGTGGGAGCCGCGCGACGAGTACGACGCCAAGTTCTCGCTGCCCTACGTCGTCTCCACCGCGCTCGTCCGCGGCCGGTTCACCCTCGCCGAGCTCGAGGACGACGCGCTGCGCGACCCCGAGGTGCTCGCCCTGGCCCGCAAGGTCGAGGTCGTCCCGGACCCGGAGAGCGCCTTCCCGGCCGCGTACTCCGGCTGGGTGCAGATCACCACCACCGACGGCCGGGTGCTGACCCACCGCGAGCAGGTCAACCGCGGCCACGCCGACCGACCGCTCACCGACGACGACGTCGTCACCAAGTTCCGCGGCTCGATGGCCCCGGTGGCCGACGAGGCCACCACCGAGCGGGTGCTGGCCGCCGTCCTGTCCCTGGGCCGCGAGGCCGCCGACACCTCCGCCCGCACGTTCGCCGAGGCCTGCGCCGCCGGCTGACCCCCACAGACCCCCGGCAACGACGCCGGAAACCCCCTTCTAGCCACAGGAGCAGGCATGGACTTCGGCGTCTTCATCCCGATCGGCAACAACGGCTGGTTGATCAGCGAGAACGCACCGCAGTACATGCCGAGCTTCGAGCTGAACAAGCGGATCGTGCAGGAGGCCGAGGCGCAGGACTTCGCCTTCGCGCTGTCGATGATCAAGCTGCGCGGGTTCGGTGGGAAGACCGAGTTCTGGGACCACAACCTGGAGTCCTTCACCCTGATGGCGGGCCTCGCCGCCGTCACCGAGAAGATCAAGCTGTACGCGTCGACCGCCGTCCTCACCCTGCCGCCGGCACTGGTCGCCCGGATGGCCACCACCATCGACTCGATCGCCCCGGGCCGGTTCGGCGTCAACATCGTGTCCGGCTGGGCGTCGGGCGAGTACTCGCAGATGGGCCTGTGGCCCGGCGACCAGTACTTCGGCGAGCGCTACGACTACTCCACCGAGTACGTGCAGGTGCTGCGGGCGCTGTGGGAGACCGGCACCTGCGACCTGGACGGGAAGTACTTCCAGATGACGGACTGCAAGCTGTCCCCACAGCCCAGTGCGCCCATCGACATCGTGTGCGCCGGACAGTCCGAGCGCGGGATGCGGTTCTGCGCCGAGCACGGCGACTACAACTTCATCCTCTCCCCGGGCGTGAACACCCCCGAGACCTACCGGGAGCCCACCGAGAAGCTGGCCGCCGCAGCCGCCGCCAGTGGTCGGGACGTCGGCTCGCTGCCGCTCTTCATGGCGATCATGGCCGACACCGACGAGGAGGCGCAGGCCAAGTGGAAGAGCTACCACGACGGTGCTGACCTGGGCGCCCTCGGCTACATGAGCGACGAGGGGTCCAAGGACACCTCCGCCGACTCCGGCGGCACCGCGCGGACGATCAACCTGCCCGAGGGGGCGGTCAACTTCAACATGGCCACCCTGGTCGGCAGCCCGGAGACCGTCGCCCGGCAGATCGACGAGGTCGCCAAGATGCCCGGGGTCAAGGGGATGATGTTCACCTTCGACGACTTCGAGAAGGGCGTGAAGACCTTCGGTGAGGAGGTCCGGCCCCTGCTCGGCTGACGCTCCGCTGGTGGAGTGGGAGGGGCGCGGTTCTCGCGCCCCTCCCACTCCACCGACACTCGAGAGGACCCCCGTGAGCTCGTTCGTCGCCCCCCGCCCGAACCCGCGTGCCCGGCTGCGTGAGCTGCTGGCAGCCCCCACGCCGCTCATCGCGCCGGGCGCCTACGACGCGTTGAGCGCCCGGCTGGTGCAGCAGGCCGGTTTCGACGTCGTCTACATGACCGGCTTTGGGACGTCGGCGTCCCTGCTCGGGCGCCCGGACGTCGGACTGCTCGGCGGGGCCGAGATGACCGACAACGCCCGCCGGATGGCCCAGGCGGTCGACGTCCCGCTCATCGCCGACGCCGACACCGGCTACGGCAACGCGCTCAACGTCGTCCGCACGGTGCGGGAGTACGAGCAGGCCGGCATCGCCGGGCTGCAGCTGGAGGACCAGGTCTCGCCCAAGCGCTGCGGGCACATGGCCGGCAAGGCCGTCATCGACGTCGAGGAGGCCGTAGCCAAGGTGCGGGCCGCCGTCGCCGCGCGCACCGACCCCGACCTGGTGGTCATCGCCCGCACCGACGTCGCCCAGGTCGAGGGCACCCGCGCCGCGATCGACCGGGCGCTGCGCTTCGCCGACGCCGGCGCCGACGTGCTCTTCGTCGAGGCCCCGCGCACCGCCGAGGACGTCGAGCTGGTGGCGACCGAGCTGGCCGGCCACCACCTGCTCTTCAACTGGGTCGAGGGCGGGCAGACCGAGGGCCTCACCATGGACCGGGTCGCCGAACTGGGATTCTCCCTGGTGCTCTTCCCGATCAGCACGCTGCTGGCCGCCACGCACGCCATGCAGGCGGCGCTGTCGACGCTGAAGCAGACGTCGTCCACCGCCGGGGCGCCGATGGGCGACTTCGACGGGTTCCTGCAGACCATCGGCCTGCCCGAGCTCCGCGCCGACGAGGCCCGCTTCGCGACCTGAGCGCCTGTGGAGTGGGAGGGCGCGGTTCCCGCGCCACTCTCACTCCGTCAGCGACGCGAGGCCAGGATCGCCGACACCGTCAGCACGTCCAACCGCAGCGCGTCCGGGCGGCCGCGCAGCCAGGCCGGCTCGGCCGTCGTCCGGAACCGGTGGACCACCGCCACGGCGGCGTCCTCGGCGGGGGCGCCGGTACCCAGCACGCGCTGGAGCCGGCCGAACACGTGCGTCAGGTGGTCCAGGGGGACTGCGGCTGACGTCATGGGGACACCGTCTCTCGTGTCGTGCCACTCAGTGTGACACGACACAGCGTGAGGCCTCCGGAACGGAAAAGAACGGATCGCCACGCCGTCCCACCCGGTCGGGCTACCGCAGCACCACCAACAGGTCACCGCCCTCGACCTGCTGCACCGCGCTGATCGCCACCCGGGACACCGTCCCGGCCTGCGGCGCGGTGATGCCGGCCTCCATCTTCATCGCCTCGATCGTGGCGATCGTGTCCCCGGCAGCGACCTGGTCGCCCTCGGCCACCTGCAGGGTCACGACGCCGGCGAACGGCGCGGGCACCTGGCCGGCGTCGGCACGGTCGGCCTTCTCCGCGGCCTTGACCGCCGAGTCCACCGACCGGTCCCGCACGCTCACCGGGCGCAGCTGGCCGTTGAGGGTGCACATGACGGTCCGCATGCCCCGCTCGTCGGCGTCGCTGACCGCCTCGACCCCGATCAGCAGCCGCACGCCGGGCTCCAGGTCGACCGCGTGCTCGGTGCCGCGGCGCAGGCCGTAGAGGAACTCCTTGGACGGCAGCACCGAGGTGTCGCCGTAGGTCTCCCGGTGGGCGTCGAACTCCTTGGTCGGCCCGGGGAAGAGCAGCCGGTTCAGCGTCGGCCGCGGCGTCTCCGCCAGGCCGGCCAGGTCCTCCTCGGACAGCTCTGCCGCGGGCTCGGCAGCGCGGCGGCCCTCCAGCGCGCGGGTGCGGAACGGCTCGGGCCAGCCGCCGGGCGGGTCGCCCAGCTCGCCGCGCAGGAAGCCGACCACCGAGTCCGGGACGTCGAACTTCCCCGGGTCCTCGGCGAACGCGGTGACGTCGACCCCGGCGCCGACCAGCTGCAGCGCCAGGTCGCCCACCACCTTGGACGACGGCGTCACCTTCACCAGGTGCCCGAGCAGCCGGTCGGCCGCGGCGTAGGCGTCCTCGACCTCCTCGAACCGCTGCCCCAGGCCCAGCGCGATCGCCTGCTGGCGCAGGTTGGACAGCTGGCCACCGGGGATCTCGTGGGTGTAGACCCGCCCGGTCGGACTGGGCAGCCCGGACTCGAAGGGCGCGTACACCCGCCGGACGGCCTCCCAGTACGGCTCCAGGTCGTTGACCGCGGTCAGGTCCAGCCCGGTCGCCCGCGGGGTGTGGTCCGTGGCGGCCACGATCGCCGACAGCGGCGGCTGGCTGGTGGTGCCCGCCATCGACGCCACGGCGCCGTCGACGGCGTCCACACCCGCCTGCCAGGCCGCCATCAGGGTGGCCAGCTGGCCGCCCGCGGTGTCGTGGGTGTGCAGGTGCACCGGCAGGTCGAACCGCTCCCGCAGCGCCGTCACCAGGGTGGCCGCGGCCGGCGGGCGCAGCAGACCGGCCATGTCCTTGATCGCCAGCACGTGCGCGCCGGCCTCGACGATCTGCTCGGCCAGCCGCAGGTAGTAGTCCAGCGTGTACAGCTGCTCGGCCGGGTCGGACAGGTCGCCGGTGTAGCAGAGCGCCACCTCCGCCAGCGCCGTCCCGGTCTCCCGGACCGCCTCGATCGCCGGACGCATCTGGGACACGTCGTTGAGGGCGTCGAACACCCGGAACACGTCGATGCCGGTGCGGGCGGCCTCGGCCACGAACGTCGTCGTCACCTGGGTCGGGTAGGGCGTGTAGCCCACCGTGTTCCGCCCGCGCAGCAGCATCTGCAGCGCCACGTTGGGCACCGCCTCGCGCAGCGCTGCCAGCCGCTCCCACGGGTCCTCGTGCAGGAAGCGCAGCGCCACGTCGTACGTCGCCCCGCCCCAGGCCTCCAGGCTCAGCAGCTGCGGCGTCGTCCGGGCCACGTGCGGGGCGACGGCCAGCAGGTCCTTGGTGCGCACCCGGGTGGCCAGCAGCGACTGGTGGGCGTCCCGGAACGTCGTGTCGGTGACGGCGAGGGCCTCCTGGGCGCGCAGCGCCGCCGCGAACCCCTCCGGGCCCAGCTCGGCCAGCCGCTGCCGGGACCCCGCCGGCGGCTCCCCGACCAGCTCGACCGCGGGCAGCTTGGACATCGGGTCCACCAGGTGCGGGCGCTCGCCGTGCGGCTGGTTCACCGTGACGTCGGCCAGGTAGGTCAACAGCCGGGTGCCGCGGTCGGCGGACTGCCGCGCCGTGAGCAGCTCCGGGCGCTCCTCGATGAACGACGTCGTCACCCGGCCGGCGCGGAAGTCCGGGTCGTCCAGCACGGCCTGCAGGAACGGGATGTTCGTGGAGACACCGCGGATGCGGAACTCGGCGACGGCGCGGCGGGCCCGGGCCACGGCGATGTCGAAGTCCCGGCCGCGGCAGGTCAGCTTCACCAGCATCGAGTCGAAGTGCGCCCCCACCTCGGCGCCCAGGGAGGACCCGCCGTCCAGCCGGACGCCGGCGCCGCCGGGTGAGCGGTAGGCGGTGATCCGGCCGGTGTCCGGGCGGAACCCGTTGGCCGGGTCCTCGGTGGTGATCCGGCACTGCAGGGCCGCCCCGCGCAGCTGCACCGTCTCCTGGCTCAGCCCCAGGTCGGCGAGGGACTCACCGGCGGCGATCCGCAGCTGGGACTGCACCAGGTCGACGTCGGTGACCTCCTCGGTGACCGTGTGCTCCACCTGGATCCGCGGGTTCATCTCGATGAAGACGTAGTGGCCGCTCGCGTCGAGCAGGAACTCCACGGTGCCGGCGCAGGTGTAGTCGATGGCCCGGGCGAAGGCGACGGCGTCCGCGCACATCCGCTCCCGCAGCTCCTGGGGCAGGTTCGGCGCGGGCGCCAGCTCGATGACCTTCTGGTGCCGGCGCTGGACGGAACAGTCCCGCTCGAACAGGTGCATGACGTTGCCCTGGGTGTCGGCCAGGATCTGCACCTCGATGTGCCGCGGGTCCACCACCGCCTGCTCGATGAACACCGTGGCGTCGCCGAACGCCGACTCGGCCTCCCGCATCGCGGCCTCGATGGACCCGCGCAGCGCACCCTCGTCGTCCACCTTGCGCATGCCGCGCCCGCCACCGCCGGCGACCGCTTTCACGAACAGCGGGTAAGCCATCTCCCGGGCCTGCTCCAGCAGGGTGTCGACGTCGTCGGTGGGGTCGGTGGAGCCCAGCACCGGCAGCCCGGCGGCCTTCGCCGCGGCGATCGCCCGGGCCTTGTTGCCGGTCAGCTCCAGCACGGCCGCGCTGGGCCCGACGAAGGTGATGCCGGCGTCCGCACAGGCCGCGGCCAGGTCCGGGTTCTCGGACAGGAAGCCGTAGCCGGGGTAGACGGCGTCCGCACCCGCCCGCTGCGCCGCCGCCACCACGGCCGCGACGTCGAGGTAGGCGCGCACCGGGTGCCCGGGCTCGCCGATCTCGTAGGACTCGTCGGCCTTCAGCCGGTGCACCGAGTTCCGGTCCTCGTGCGGGAAGACGGCGACCGTGCCCGCCCCGAGCTCGTAGGCGGCGCGGAACGCCCGGACGGCGATCTCCCCGCGGTTGGCGACCAGGACCTTGGAGAACACGCGTCGACCTCTCAGCAGAGCAACGGGGTGTGGGCACGGTATCGGTCGGGGTAGCTCCGGAGGTGTGGAGACCTCACGCACCGCCCTGATCACCGGCGCCTCCAGCGGCATCGGCCGGGCCACCGCCCTGCTGCTCGCCGAGGAGGGTGCCCGGCTCGTGCTGCTGGCCCGCGACCGCGGCACCCTCGAGGACGCCGCCGCCGAGTGCCGGGCCGCCGGGGCGACCGACGTCGTCGTCGAACCCTGCGACGTCAACGACCGGGCCGGGCTCGGGGACGTCGTCCGCCGCACCGTCGAGCGGTTCGGCAGCCTGGACCTCGTCGTCCACTCGGCGACCGTGATGGCCTACGGCGACGTCGAGGACCTGCGCGCCGAGGTGTTCGAGCAGGTCGTGGACACCGCCATCCACGGCACCGCCAACGTCGCCCGCCCGGTGCTCGCCCAGTTCCGCCGGCAGGGCCGCGGCGACCTCGTCGTCGTCAGCTCGCTGCTGGCCTCGATCACCGCCCCCACGATGGGCGCCTACGCCACCGCCAAGTGGGGTCAGCTCGGCCTGGTGCGCACCCTGCAGCAGGAGACCCGCGACGTCCGCGACATCCACGTCTCCGCCGTCTCGCCGGGTGGCGTCAACACCCCGATCTACTACCAGGCCGCGACAGTGCTGGGGAACACCGGACACCCGCCGCCCCCGGTCTACTCCCCCACCCGCGTGGGCCGGGCGATCCTCGCTGTCGCCGAGAACCCGCGCCGGCTCAAGCAGTCCGGCATCGCCAACCCGCTGATCATCGCCGGGTACCGGCTGCTGCCGCCGGTCTTCGACACCCTGGTCGGGCCGCTGCTCAAGGTGTTCGGGATGAGCCGGGACTCTGTGCCCGCCACCGACGGCAACGTCTTCGAGTCCCGCCCGGAGAAGAACGACAAGACCGGCCCCTGGCGCGACATCTGACCCCACGCCAGGCCCCCTCCCGCCGGTGATCATGGGGTCGTCGCCGGTCGACACGCCGTCCACCGCGTGTCGGATGACGACGACCCCGTGATCACCGCGGGCTGGGCGGGCCCGAGCGGGTGCGAACCCGCACGATGGGTGGGTGTGGAAGCCCAGTGACCTCGCCGACGCCGCGCGGGCGGCGTTCCGCGGCCGGGTGTCCGGCGACCCGACCGGCGCCCCGGACTGGGTGCGCGACATCGCCCGGGTCGGTGAGGGCGACGGCTGGTTCGACCCGGACGGCGTCGTCTGGCGGGTGCACGGGGACCTGTCCACGCTGGTCGGCGGCGTGGCGGCACTGCTCGGGCAGGGCGCGCACCCGCTCGCACTGGCCGGCGTCCAGCGGCACTCGGCCTACCGCGAGGACCCGTGGAAGCGGCTGGCCGGCACCGCCCGCTGGCTGGTGGTCAGCACCTTCGGCTCCGCACAGCTCGCCGAGCGGGAGTCCGCCCGGGTCCGCGGCATGCACCGCCGCGTGAAGGGCACCCTGGACGACGGCCGGGCCTACTCCGCCGGCGACCCGGACCTGCTGCGCTGGGTGCACCTGGCCTTCACCGACGCCTTCCTGGCCGCCCAGACCGCCGTCGGCCGGGACATGAGCCGCTTCGGCCCGCGCTGGGGCGACACCTACGTGCACGACTGGGCCCGCACCGCTGAGGCCCTGGGCGCCACCGACCTGCCGCACTCCCGGGACGAGCTGGCCCAGGCCCTCGAGCAGTACGCGCCCACCCTGGAGCCGGTGCCCGCGGACCTGCTGGCGTTCCTGTCCGCACCGCCCGGGCTGTCCGCCCCCGAGCGGGTCGTCTACTCCGGGTTCTCCGGCGGGGCGGCGCTGCTGGTCTCCCCCACCATCGCCCCGCTGGCCGGCGTCCCCGGTCGGGCCGTGCGCGGGCTCCGCGAGCGCGGCCAGCTCGCCGTCACCACGGCGCAGCTGCGCGGACTGAACCTGGCCCTGGGCTCGCACAGCCCGTCGGAGGAGGCCGCCCGCTGGCGCCTGGGCACCGGCCCCGCCCCCGCCTGGGCCGCCTGACCCCGTCGACCATCGTGCGGTGGTCGCCCCGACACGCCCTCCCGAGCGCGGTGCGCGACCACCTGACGATGATCAACAGGAAGCGGGCGAGGAGGATGGGCCGGTGACCTCCTCCTTCTCCGCCGAGGTCGGGGCTGCCGTCGGGCGGCTGGCCGGGGTCGCGGTGACCACGCCCGTGCAGCGCAACGACCGGCTGTCCGCCGTCACCGGCGCCGACGTCTGGTTCAAGCGCGAGGACCTGCAGGTCGGCCGCTCCTACAAGGTGCGCGGCGCCTACAACACCATCGCGCAGCTCCCGGCCGGCTCCACCGCGGTGACCGCCAGCGCCGGCAACCACGGCCAGGGCTTCGCGCACGCCTGCCGCACCCTCGGCGTCCGGGGGCACGTGTTCGTCCCCGGCACGACGCCCAGGCAGAAGCGGCAGCGCATCGCCGCCCTCGGTGGGGACGCCGTCACCCTGGTCGTCGAGGGCGACACCTACGACGACGCCGCCCGGGCCGCCGCCGCGCACGCCGCCGGCACCGGGGCGACGCTGGTGCCCGCGTTCGACGCGCTGTCCACCGTCGCCGGGCAGGCCACCGTCGCGGTCGAGGCGCTGTCCCAGCTGCCGTTCGTGCCCGACGTCGTCGTGCTGCCGGTGGGCGGGGGCGGGCTGCTGGCCGGCTGCGCGACCTGGCTGGCCGAGCACGCGCCCGGCACCCGCGTCGTCGGCGTCGAGCCGGTCGGCGCGGCCAACATGGCCGCCGCCCTCGCTGCGGGCGAGCCGGTGACGCTGGCCGACATCGACACCTTCGTCGACGGCGCCGCCGTCCGCCGGGCCGGCGACGTCACCTACCCGCTGGTCCGTGACGCCGGCGTCGAGCTGGTCACCGTGCCCGAGGGCGCCATCTGCACCGAGATGCTCGAGCTGTACCAGGTGGACGGCGTCATCGCCGAGCCCGCCGGGGCACTGGCCAGCGCGGCGCTGACCTCGGGTGCGGTCGTCGTGGAGCCGGGGCAGACCGTGCTGTGCCTGCTGTCCGGGGGCAACAACGACGTCAGCCGGTACGCCGAGGTCGTCGAGCGATCGCTGGTGCACCGCGGGCTCAAGCACTACTTCCTGGTCGAGTTCCCGCAGGAGCCCGGGGCGCTGCGCCGCTTCCTGGACGAGGTCCTCGGCCCGGACGACGACATCGTGCTCTTCGAGTACGTGAAGCGGGACAACCGGGAGACCGGCGCCGCGCTCACCGGCATCGAGCTGGGCAGCGTCGACGGGCTGGCCCCGCTGCTGGGCCGGATCGAGGCCGGGCCGCTCAAGATCGAGCACCTGGCCCCGGGGACGACGGCCTACCGCTTCCTGGTCTGAGGCCGCCGTCGCGGCGTCCTCAGTCCACCAGGTCCAGGGCGGCGCCGACGATGGCGTCGGTGTCGATGCCGTGGTGCCGGTAGACGCTGGCCAGGTCACCGGACTGCCCGAACCGGGTGACGCCCAGGTGCACCGCGGGCACCCGGTGGACGCCGGCCAGGAACGCCAGGGTGTGCGGGTGGCCGTCGAGCACGGTGACCATCGGGACGGCGCGGTCGGCGGGGAACACCTGGTCCAGCACGGCGGTGGCGGCGTCGTCCTGACCGCGGCGGGCCTGCAGCGCACGGAACAGCAGGCCCGGGCTGGTGACGACGACGACGTCGGCCGGGAACCCCAGCCCGCCGAGCCTGTCGGCGGCGGCCAGGCCCTCGGTGACCATCGCGCCCATCGTCACCACGGTGACGGCGGGGGCGGCGTCACGGCGCAGCGCGTAGGCCCCGGCCACCACCTGGCGACGGCGGCGCTCCCGGGCAGCCGGGTCCTCGGGCACCGCGGCCAGGGTCTGGTCGACCGGCCGGGTGGACAGCCGCAGGTAGGCCGAGGTGCCGTCGGGGCGGCCCAGCCGGCCCAGCGAGGCCAGCAGGCACCACTCGGTGTCCAGCGCGAACGCCGGCTCGTAGGTGACCACGCCGGGCTGCTCCAGGCCGATGGACGGCGTGGTGATCGACTGGTGCGCGCCGCCCTCGCCGGCCAGCGTCACCCCGGACGGCGTCCCCACCAGGATCGACTGCCCGCCGGCGTAGACGCCGAAGCTCCAGGGCTCCAGGGCCCGGGAGACGAACGGGTCGTACATGACGCCGATCGGCAGCAGCGGCTGCTGCCACCGGTTCCACGTGGAACCCAGCTCGCCCATCAGCGACACCAGGTTGACCTCGGCGATGCCCAGCTCGATGTGCTGCCCGGACGGGCGCTCCCGCCAGTGCAGGATCGTCTCGGGGTCGTCGGAGAACCAGTCGTGCCGGTCCTCGGCCGACCAGACGCCGACCTTGTTCACCCAGCCGCCCAGGTTGGTGGACGAGGACACGTCCGGGCTGACCGTGACCACCCGGGCGCCGGCCTCGGGGGCGGCCCGGTTGAGGTCCAGCAGGGTGCGGCCCAGCGCAGCCTGGGTGGTCGCCGTCCCCGACGGGGTGCGGCCCAGGTCGCCCGGCACCGACGGCGCCGGGGCACCCTCGTGGTCGGTGCGCCCCAGCCGGTCAGCCGCGGCGGCGAGCAGCCGGCCGCCGGGGGAGGTGGGCTCCAGCCGGGCCCACGGGTCGGCCGGGTCCACGCCCACCCGGGCGGCGAGCTCGTGCAGCTGGGCCTCGGTGAGCAGCGCCGAGTGGTTCTGCGGGTGCCCTTCGGTGGCCAGGCCGTAGCCCTTGAGCGTGTAGGCCAGCACGACGGTGGGGCGGGTGTCGTCGATCTGGGCGAACGCCGTCCGCAGCGCCGTCAGGTCGTGGCCACCCAGGTTGCGGACCGCGGCCAGCAGGTCGGCGTCGGGGACGTCGGCGATCAGCCGGGCGACGTCGTCGGCACCGTGGCCCTCACCGGGCAGGTGCTGGCGCAGCTCCTCGGGTGTGCGGCGCAGCATCCGCTGGTACTCGGGGTTGGTCATGGTGTCGATCCGGTCGCGCAGCGCCGGACCGCCGTCCCGGGTGAAGAGCTCCTCCAGCAGCGCGCCGTACTTCACCGTCAGCACCTGCCAGCCGGCCGCGGCGAACATGCCCTGCAGCCGGGCGGCGCCCATCGTGGGGACGACGCGGTCCAGCGACTGCCGGTTCAGGTCCACCACCCAGACGACCTCGCCCAGCTCGGCGACCATCGGGTCGACCACGGCCTCCCACACCGCACCCTCGTCCAGCTCGGCGTCCCCGACCAGGGACCACTGCCGACCGGCACCGCCGGTGCCGAACTGGGTGTTGACGTACCGGCGGGCGATCGCGCCCCAGATCGGGGCGGTGGCCCCGATGCCGACCGAGCCGGTCGAGTAGTCGGCGGGGACCGGGTCCTTGAGCCGCGAGGGGTAGGACTGCAGGCCACCGAACTCGCGCAGCGTCGTCAGCTTCTCCGCCGGCAGCTGGCCGAGCAGGTACTCCAGGGCGTGCAGCACCGGCGAGGCGTGCGGCTTCACCGACACCCGGTCCTCCGGGCCCAGGGCCTCCAGCCACAGCGCCGTCATGATCGTGGTGATCGAGGCGCTCGACGCCTGGTGGCCGCCCACCTTGAGCCCCGACGGGTTCGGCCGCACCCGGTTCGCGTGGTCGACGATCGCGCTGGCCAGCCACAGCACGCGCTCCTCGACCTCACGCAGGGCGGCGTCGGGACGGGTGTCGGCAGCGGCGCCGAGGGTGGCGGTCATGGGCCCAGCATCCCAGTGCGACCGGCTCTACGCTGCGCCCAGGTGGCCTGCGCCACACCCCCAGACCCGGAGGGCCCGATGGACTACGCCGAGCTCCAGACCGCCTTCCTCGGGGAGCCCGCGCCCGGACGCCCCGCCCCCCGGGTGCCCGACACCCCGGCCCGGCGGCTGCGCGACGCCGCCGAGCCGCTGGCCACCGTCGGCTTCTGGGGCCGCCCCGCCTACGCCGCCCTGGAGGCGCTGGGCCTGGAGTTCCTCACCGGCTACGTCTGGGCGCGGACCGCGCCGATGGGCGAGCCGACGGCGCCGGTCGTCGTCGCCGCGTTCGGGGTGTTCGAGCCGGGCCTGGTGACGTCGCTGTACGACCAGGCGCGGGCCCAGGCCGGCCGGGACGACGTCCTCGCCGCCCGGGAGCGGGGTGCGGTGGAGTCGCTGCGGGAGCTGCTGGCCGACGTCCCCACCCGGGAGGTGGAGACGGCGGTGGCACAGCTGCGTCGAGCCACCGACCTCGTCGTCGCCGACGTCGCGGGCCGGCCGCTGACCGCGGGCCTGGCCTCGCTGGAGTGGCCGGCGGACCCGCTCGGTGCGCTGTGGCACGCGACCTCGCTGTTGCGCGAGCACCGCGGCGACGTGCACCAGGCGGCGAACGTGGCCGCGGGGCTCAGCGGCGTCCAGATGAACCTGGTGACCGAGCACTGGGTGGGCTGGGAGCCCGGCGCCTACGCCGGCACCCGCGGCTGGTCCCCGGAGGTGATGGCCGCCGCCGGCGCCGACCTGACCGCCCGCGGCTGGGTCGCCGACGGCGCACTCACCCCGCTCGGCCAGACCGAGCGCGACCGGATCGAGGCGCAGACCGACGCCGCGATGGACCGGGTGCTGGCCCCCGTCGGGGAGGACCTGCCCGCGCTCACCGAGCAGCTGGACGCCTGGTCGGCGCTGGTGCTCGCCGGCGGTGCCGCACCCCTGGACCCGTACAAGCGCGTCTCGGGCTGACCCCGCGGGCGGCGAGCGTTGATCAGGGTCCCTGATCAGAGTCCGTCCACCCTCACGACACGTCCCGAGGGAGGACGGACTCCGGTGAACGCCCCTGATCCACGCTCGCCCCCCGCCGGAGACGACGAACGCCCCGGGGCGGCGGGCACCCGGGGCGTTCGTCCGTCCTGCGTCAGGGCTCGACGGTCACCTTGATGGCGGTGCCGGCCTTGACGATGTCGAAGGCCTCCATCGCGCGCTCCAGCGGGAGGCGCGCGGTGATCAGGTCCTTGACCGGGACCTGACCGGTGGAGATGTACTCCAGGGCGCGCTTGTTGTGCTCGGGGGCCGAGCCGTTGGCGCCGTGGATGTGCAGCTGGCGGTAGTGCACGACGTTGGAGTCGCAGGTGATCGTCGGGTTGGTCTTGGGCAGACCGCCGAAGAAGGAGATCCGGCCGTTGCGGGCGGCCATCGCGATGGCCTGCTCCTGGGTGACGTTGGCCGCGGTCGCGGTGATGACGACGTCGGCACCGCGGCCGCCGGTCAGCTCCATGACCCGCTCGACGACGTTGACCTCGGCGCCGTTGATCGTCTCGTCGGGCTGGACGGCGTCGGCCGACATCTGCAGCCGCTCGGCGTTGACGTCGACCAGGAACACCTTGCCGACCTTGTGCACGCCGCGGGCGATGCGGATGTGCATGCAGCCGATGGGGCCGGCGCCGAAGACGACGAGGGTGTCGCCCTCCTCGATGCCCAGCAGCTCCTGGGCGTTGATGGCGCAGGCGAAGGGCTCGGCGGCGGAGGCCTCGTCGTAGCCGACGTTGTCCGGGATCCGGTTGAGGCCGTCGACCTTGAGGACCTGCTGCGGGACGATCATGAACTCGGCGAAGCCACCGTCGTACTGGTAGCCCACCGAGGTCTGGTTCTGGCAGACGGCCATCCAGCCCTTGCGGCACTCGTGGCACTCCCCGCAGGGCACCGCGGCGATGACCTGGACGCGGTCACCGGGGGCCCAGCTGCTGCCGTGCGTGCTGTTGACGTCGGCGCCGACCTCGACGACCTCGCCGGCGATCTCGTGGCCGATCGTCCGCGGCGGGGTCAGGTTCTGGTGCCCGTTGTGGAAGATCTTGACGTCGGTGCCGCAGGTGGAGCAGTTCTTCACCGCGATCTTGACCTCACCGGGCCCGCACTCGGGCTCCGGCACGTCCTCGAGGCGGACGTCTTCGGGGGCGTAGAACCGCAGGGCCTTCATGGGTGTCCTCCACAGGGGTGGGTCGAGAGCCGGTCGCCGCTCCACGCATCGCTCGTCGAGCATGTGTCGGCGATCACTGTAGTGGCGCGTTCCCGAGCCACTTCTCCGGAACCGCAACAGAGCCTATTTCCGACTACGTTTGCTTCGATCCGGAACGGCTTGACTCTAGGCCCTTGACCGCGGCCGTGCGCCCGTATACAAACGCATACGCAGATCCGTGACTGTGGTCACAGGACTGCACCACACTCAAGACCCGGGCCCGGGACACCGCCGATCGAGGCGCCCGCGGCCCCCACGGAGGAAGGCTCACCATGGCCAGCACCACAGAGGCAGCGCCCCGAGGAGGAGCCCGGCTGCACGTGCAGCGGTTCGGCACCTTCTTGTCGAACATGGTGCTGCCCAACATCGGGGCGTTCATCGCCTGGGGCCTGATCACCGCGCTCTTCATCGAGACCGGCTGGATCACCCTCATCGGCGACGCCCTGGGCCACCAGGGCGGCTACGGCTTCGTCGAGAAGCTCGGCGCCTGGGGCTCCGGCGCCGAGGGCACCGGCATCGTCGGCCCGATGATCACCTACCTGTTGCCGCTGCTCATCGGCTACACGGGTGGCCGGATGATGTACAACGACAACCTCCGCGGCGGCGTCGTCGGCGCCATCGCGACCATGGGCGCCATCACCGGCGCCAGCGTCCCGATGTTCCTGGGCGCCATGGTCATGGGGCCGCTCGGCGGCTGGTCGATGAAGAAGCTCGACGGCCTGTGGGCGCACAAGATCCGCCCCGGCTTCGAGATGCTGGTCAACAACTTCTCCGCCGGCATCTGGGGCGGCTTCCTCGCCGTCGTGGGCTTCGTGATCGCCGGCCCGTTCGTGCAGGCCTTCTCCAACCTGGCGTCCAACGTCGTGGACACCCTGGTCAGCAACAACCTCCTGCCGCTGACCTCGATCTTCATCGAGCCCGCGAAGATCCTGTTCCTCAACAACGCCATCAACCAGGGCATCCTGACCCCGCTGGGCACCAACGAGGCCGCCAGCGCCGGCCAGTCGATCCTCTTCCTGCTCGAGGCCAACCCCGGCCCGGGCCTGGGCCTGCTGCTGGCCTTCGCGCTCTTCGGCCGCGGCGCCGCCAAGTCCTCGGCCCCCGGCGCGATCCTGATCCAGTTCGTCGGCGGCATCCACGAGATCTACTTCCCCTACGTGCTGGCCAAGCCGAAGCTGGTCGCGGCCGTGATCCTCGGCGGCATGGCCGGCGTCGCCACCAACGTCGCCTTCGGCTCGGGCCTGCGGTCCCCCGCCTCGCCCGGCTCGATCATCGCCGTCTGGGCCGCCTCGCCCCCGAGCAGCCTGCTAGGCGTCACCGCCTCGGTGATCGTCGCCGCCGGCGTCTCGTTCGTCGTCGCCGCGTTCCTGCTCAAGATCGACAAGACCCCGGACGACGGTGACCTGTCCGCCGCCACCGCACAGATGGAGGCCGCGAAGGGCAAGAAGTCCTCGGTCGCCGGCATGCTCGGCGGCTCGTCCACCGGGACCACCGGGCCGATCCACTCGATCGTCTTCGCCTGCGACGCCGGCATGGGCTCCTCGGCCATGGGCGCCTCGGTGCTGCGCAAGAAGGTGCACGGCGCCGGGTTCGGCGACGTCACCGTCGTCAACAAGGCCATCAGCAACCTGACCGACGACGCCGACCTCGTCGTCACCCACCAGGACCTCACCGCCCGCGCCCAGCAGAAGACCCCCTCCGCCGCGCACGTCTCGGTGGAGAACTTCATGGCCAGCCCGCGGTACGACGAGATCGTCGACCTGCTCCGCCAGCGCAACGGCGGTGGCAGCGCCCAGACCGCGGCCGCCACCACCAGCGGCGGCGTGGACAGCTCCCTGCTGTCCCGCGAGTCGATCGTGCTGGACGCCGCCGGCGACAAGGCCGCCGCGATCAGCCAGGCCGGTGAGCTGCTCGTCGCCGCCGGCGCCGTGGACGCCTCCTACGTGCGGGCCATGCACGAGCGGGAGACCTCGGTGTCGACCTACATGGGCAACCTGCTGGCCATCCCGCACGGCACCAACGAGGCCAAGCCCTCCATCAAGCGGTCGGCGATCTCCTTCGTCCGTTTCCCGCAGGGCGTGGACTGGAACGGCAAGCAGGTCAAGTTCGTCATCGGCATCGCCGGCGCCGGCGACGACCACCTGAAGCTGCTCGGCCGGATCGGTGAGGTCTTCACCGACGACGCCCAGGTCGCCCGCCTCGAGGCCGCCCGCACCCCGGACGACGTGCTCGCCGTCCTCGGGAGCATGCAGCCGGCGTAGTCGGCACCGCACGCGAACGGCCCCGGTCCCCTGCGGACCGGGGCCGTTCTGCGTCCCCACCCCGCGACGCCCCGGCATGGGATCCCCCGCATACAGCTGGAGCCGCCACCGGTATGCGAGGGATCCCATGCCGAGGCCGCGGGAGCATGGGGGCATGACCCGACCCCTCACCGTCGTCACCGGCGGCAGCCGCGGCATCGGCGCCGCCACCGTCGCCGCGCTCGCCCGGGTCGGACACGACGTGGTCGTCGGCTACCGGGCCGACGGGGACGCCGCCGCCCGGGTGGTCGCCGACGCCGAGGCGGCCGGGGCGCGGGCCGTGGCGGTGCGGGCCGACGTCACCGACCCCGACGACGTCGACCGGCTCTTCGACACCCCATTGGGCACGGTCACCGGCCTGGTCGCGAACGCGGGCCTCACCGCGCACCTGGGCGACCTCGCCGACACCCCCGTCGACGTCGTCCGCACCGTGCTGGACACCAACCTGCTGGGCGCGGTGCTGTGCTGCCGCCGAGCCGCCCAGCTGCTGTCCACCGACCGCGGCGGACCCGGCGGCGCCATCGTCTGCATCTCCTCCTCGGCGGCGACCCTGGGCTCCCCGCACGAGTACGTGCACTACGCCGCGGCCAAGGCCGGCGTCGACGCACTCGTCGTCGGGCTGGCCAAGGAGCTGGCCACCGCGGGCGTGCGGGTCAACGGGGTCGCCCCCGGCCTGGTGCTCACCGACATCCACGCCGGCGCCGGGGACGCCGACCGCCCCACCCGGGTCGTCGCCCGGGTCCCGATGGGCCGGGCCGGGGAACCGGCCGAGATCGCCCCCGCCGTGGTCTGGCTGATGGGCCCCGACGCCGGCTACACGACCGGCACGGTGGTCCGGGTGGCGGGCGGTCTCTGACCCTCCTGCGTTGCTCGACGTTGCAGTCCCGGAGATGCCCAGGTGACCGGGGTCACCACGACTCAACGGATGCGTTTATGGTCACACCTGCACGTGGCACCAGGTGCCACCCAGTTCGAGCGAAGCACAGGAGCAACGATGCCCACCACCACTCGCGCCTCGATCATCCGTTCGTCCCCCGGGTCCTACGAGACCGTCACCCTCGAGCTCGACGACCCGCGTCGCGGCGAGGTCCAGGTCAAGCTGGCCGCCTCCGGGCTGTGCCACTCCGACGACCACCTCCAGACCGGCGACCTGCAGGTCATGACCTACCCGTTCTGCGGCGGCCACGAGGGCTCCGGCGTCATCACCAAGGTCGGCCCCGACACCCCCGGCTTCGAGGAGGGCGACCACGTCGTCTTCTCCTTCGTCCCCTCCTGCGGCCAGTGCATGGCCTGTCGCCGCGGCGACTTCAACCTCTGCGACAAGGGCGCCCTGCTGCTCGTCGGCTCCCGCGCCGACGACGCCGAGGACTTCCGGATGAAGCTCGACGGCGAGAACGTCGGGCAGATGTGCGGCATCAGCACGTTCTCCGAGTACACGACCGCCGACGTCGCCTCGGTCATCAAGATCGACAAGGACATCCCGCTCAAGTCCGCCGCCCTCGTCGGCTGCGGCGTGCCCACCGGCTGGGGCACCGCGGTCGAGGCCGGCGGGGTCAAGCCCGGCGACGTCGTCATCGTCATGGGCATCGGCGGCATCGGCATCAACGCCGTCCAGGGCGCCAAGCACGCCGGCGCGACCAGCATCATCGCCGTCGACCCGACCCCCTTCAAGCGCGAGATGGCGCAGGAGTTCGGCGCCACCGACGTGTTCGAGGACATGGACCAGGCCACCGCATACGCCCAGTCGATCACCCAGGGCCAGGGCGCCGACGTCACCCTGATCACCGTGGGCGTGCTCAAGCCCGAGCACCCCGCCCAGGGCCTGGCCTCCATCCGCAAGGGCGGCACCGTCGTCGCCACGGGCCTGGGCGCCATGACCGACATGTCCCCGATCTCGATGTTCGACCTGACCCTCATGCAGAAGCGCCTGCAGGGCGCGATCATCGGCGCCCAGTCGCCACACTCGGACATCCCGAAGCTCCTGCGCATGTACCAGGCCGGCCAGCTCAAGCTCGACGAGCTGATCACCAAGGAGTACACGCTGGACCAGGTCACCGAGGCCTACGAGGACATGCACGCCGGCAAGAACATCCGCGGCGTCATCGTCTTCGACTGAGGAAGGACCTCGTCGCCCCCCGCACCACGCTCCGCGCGGTACGGGACCCTGCGACGAGGCCGTTCCAGCACGTCACCTGAGGGCCCGGGACCACGTCCCGGGCCCTCAGCGTGCGTAGCGGGCTGCGGCCTTCTCGCGGGCGCGGGCGGCGAGGACCTCGCGGTCGCGCGGGGGTGCCGACGTCGTCAGGTCGTCCAGCAGGTGCCGGGTGGCGTGCGCGATCTCGGCCACCGCCCGGTCGAAGGCCTCCTGGTTGACCTGGGAGGGCTTCACCGACCCGGACACCTTGCGGACGAACTGCAGCGCGGCGGCGTCCACCTCGTCGGGCGTGGTCTCCGGTTCCAGGTTGTGCAGGACCCTGATGTTGCGGCACATGCCCCCGGACCCTAGGTGGAGTGCCCCGGCGCAGGGAACCTCCACCAGGGCACTCCACCGGGGGACTCCAGCAGGGCACTCCAGCGGCGGCTCAGGCGAGGGCGAACTCGGCGGGTGCGACCGCCGTGGTCACCGCACCGCCCTTGGCCAGCGCACGGCTGATCACCAGCCGCTGGATCTGGTTGGTGCCCTCGAAGATCTGCATCACCTTGGCCTCGCGCATGTACCGCTCGACCGGGAAGTCCCGGGTGTAGCCGGCCCCGCCCAGCACCTGGACGGCGTCGGTGGTCACCTTCATCGCGTTGTCGGTGGCCACAAGCTTGGCGATCGAGGCCTGCTGGGAGTAGGGCAGGCCGGCGTCCTTGAGCCGGGCGGCGTGCAGCGTCACCGCCCGCGCGGTCTCGACCGCGGCGGCCATGTCGGCGAGCAGGAAGCCCAGGCCCTGGTGCTCGATGATCGGGACGCCGAAGGTCTCGCGCTCCTTCGCGTAGGCCAGCGCGTCGTCCAGCGCGCCCTGCGCCAGCCCGACGGCGACGGCGGCGATGCCCAGCCGGCCGGCGTCGAGCCCGGCCAGCGCGATCGGCAGGCCCATGCCCTCCTCGCCCAACCGGCGGTCGGCCGGCACCCGGACGCCCTCGAAGCGCATCGTGGCGGTGGCCTGGGCGGTGAGGCCCATCTTGCGCTCGGGCGGCGCGGCGCTGAGGCCCTCGCTGTCGGCGGGGACCAGGAAGCAGGAGATGCCGCGCGAGCGGTGGTCGCTGGTGCGGGCCATCACCTTGTAGAAGTCGGCGTGCCCGCCGTGGGTCACCCAGGCCTTCTCCCCGGTCAGCACGTAGTCCCCGCCGTCCCGGACGGCGGTGGTGCGCATCGCGGCCGGGTCCGAGCCGGCGTGCGACTCCGACAGGCAGTAGGCGCCCAGCTGCTCCCCGCCCAGCATCCCCGGCAACAGGCGCTGCTTCTGCTCGTCGGTGCCCTGGGTGACCAGGCCGAAGCAGGACAGCCCGTGCACGCTCACGCCCACCCCGACGCCGGCCCAGACGCGGCTGATCTCCTCCAGCACCTGCAGGTACACCTCGTAGGGCTGAGCGCCGCCACCGAACTCCTCGGCGTAGGGGAGGCCCAGCAGCCCGGCGCGGCCCAGGGTGGCGAACACCTCGCGCGGGAACACCTCGTCGGCCTCGGCGGCGACCACCCGGGGGGCGAGCTCGGCGCGGGCGATGTCGCGGGTCAGCTCGAGGAGGTCGGCGGCCTCCTGGGTGGGGACCAGACGCTGGACCGGCATTGCGGGCACCTCTCATCAGTACTGCAGGATGGCGTGCAGTACAGAAGATAGCCTGGACGACGTGACCACGGCCAGGCTCGCGACCCGCGGCCCCGCGCGCCGCGAGGCACTGCTGGACGAGCTGGTCGACGTCTTCCTCACCGAGGGATTCGCCACCTTCACCCTCGACGAGCTGGCTCGGCGACTGCACTGCTCCAAGTCCACGCTCTACGCCGTCGCCGGGAGCAAGGAGCAGCTGGTGGTGGCCGCGGTCCGCCGCTTCTTCGCCCGGGCCACCCTCGCGGTCGAGTCCCGCGCCGCCGAGCCCACCGACGCCGGTGAGCGGCTGCACGCCTACCTGCTCGCGGTCAGCGACCAGCTCCGCCCGGCCGGTCCCGCCTTCTTCGCCGACCTCGCCGCGTTCCCGCCGGCCGCGGAGGTCTACGCCCGCAACACCCGCACCGCCGCCCGACGCGTCCAGCAGCTGGTCAGCAACGGCGTCGACGCCGGCACGGTCCGCCCGGTGCACGCCTCCTTCGTCGGGGCCGCCGTCGCCCAGGTCATGGCCGCCATCCACTCCGGTGAGATCACCGCCGCCACCGGCCTGGACGACGCCGCCGCCTACGCCGAGCTGGCCGACCTCGTCGTCGCCGGCCTGCGCCGCCCCTGACCCCCCGACCGCCCCCTGGGGCAACGTCCGGTTCCCTGGCTCGACCTGGGCCACCGGACGTGGAGCCGCGCCGTGTCCCGGCTCAACGTCCGGCGAAGCGGGTGGACACAGCCCACCGGACGTTGACCGGGCTGGCGGGGAGTGGCGGTGCGCACACTCGGCTTGACCTCGGCCGCGGCCCCAGAGGTAAGGTGAGGCTTACCGATCATGGTCCTGAGGGCCGTGCCCCGCCGCCCCCAGGAGACCGTCCGTGGCCCAGCGCTCCACCGCGCCGTCCTCGGCCGAGCCCTCGGCAGGCGGGACCCGGGCGCCCGCGCCGGAGGACCTGGCCCGCGAGCAGAACACCGAGCAGCGACGCCGCGGACTGCTGCACGGCCCGGCCACCCGACTGGGCGGCCTCTGGCTCCTGCTCGTCCTCACCGTGGTGGTCTGCGCGCTGAGCATCGCCGTCGGCACCCGCTCGATCGGGCTGGGCACCGTCTGGCAGGCCCTCACCGACAGCTCGCTGCCCGGCGACGAGGGCGTCGTCATCCGCGAGCTGCGGGTCCCCCGCACCCTGCTCGGCATCCTGGTCGGGCTCTCGCTCGGCGTCGCCGGCGCGCTCATGCAGGGCCACACCCGCAACCCACTCGGCGACCCGGGCCTGCTCGGTGTCGCCGCCGGCGCCTCGGCCGCGGTCGTGCTGGCCATCTTCGTGCTGGGCGTCTCCACCCCGTCGGGCTACGTCTGGTTCGCCTTCGCCGGCGCCCTGCTCGGCAGCGTCGCGGTCTTCGCGATCGGCTCCAGCGGACGCGGCGGGGCCACCCCGGTGAGCCTGGCGCTCGCGGGGGCCGCCATCTCCGCCCTGCTGTACGCCCTGGTCCGCGCCGTGCTGGTCAGCGACCAGCAGACGCTGGACAGCTTCCGCTTCTGGGTCGTCGGCTCGCTCGCCGGCCGGGACAGCTCGATCGCCTGGCAGGTGCTGCCCTTCATCGCCGTCGGGCTGCTGCTGGCCGTGGTCAACGCCCCCGCCCTGAACCTGCTCGGCCTCGGCGAGGACGTCGCCCGCGGGCTCGGTCAGAACGTGTTGCTGGCCCGCACCACCGGCATCCTGGCCATCACCCTGCTCACCGGCGCCGCCACCGCCGCCTGCGGGCCCATCGGCTTCGTGGGCCTCGTCGTCCCGCACGTCGCCCGGGCCATCACCGGCCCCGACCACCGGTGGCTGATCCCGTACTCGGGGCTGCTGGGCGTGGTCCTGCTGCTGGTCGCCGACGTCGTCGGCCGGGTCGTCGTCCGCCCCGGGGAGCTGCAGGTCGGCATCGTGCTGGCCCTGGTCGGCGCACCGTTCTTCATCGCCCTGGTCCGTCGCAAGAAGATGAGCGCGCTGTGACCGCCACGATCAGCACCCGCGCGCCCGAGCGCCGCCCCGACAAGCGCCGCACGCTCCGGATCGGCCCGCTGTCCGGCGTCGTCCGCAGCCGCCAGCTGCTGCTGCCGGTGGTCACCGCCGTCGTCCTGGTGCTGATCAGCGCGCTCAGCATGGGACGCGGGGACTACCCGATCGGCCTGGTCGACGTGCTGCGCACGGTGGTCGGGGCCGGAGACCCCACCCAGCAGTTCATCGTCACCGAGCTGCGTGCCCCGCGGATCGTCGTCGGCGTGCTCGTCGGGCTCGCACTCGGCGTCTCCGGCGCCCTCATCCAGACCTTCGCCCGCAACCCGCTGGCCTCCCCGGACACGCTGGGCATCAACGCCGGCGCCTCGGCCGCCGCGGTCGCCGTCATCGTCATCGGCGGTGGCTCCTCAGCCGCCGGCGGGCTGCTGGGCGGACTCGGGCTGCCGGTCGCCGCCCTGGCCGGCGGCCTGCTCACCGCGCTGCTGATCTTCGTGCTGGCCTGGCGCGGCGGCGTGGACGGCTACCGGCTGGTGCTGGTGGGCATCGGGCTGGGTTCCGTCGGCTACGCCCTCGTCGACTGGCTGCTCACCCGCTCCGACATCCAGGACGCCGCCGCGGCCACCGTCTGGCTCACCGGCTCGCTCAACGGCCGCAGCTGGGACCAGGCCTGGCCGCTGGCCACCGCGCTGCTGCTGCTGGTGCCCGTCGCGCTGGCGCTGTCCCGGGTGCTCGGCGTCCTCCAGTTCGGCGAGGACACCGCCCGCGCGCTCGGCGTCCGGGTCGGGCTGGCACAGGCCGTCGTGGTCCTGGTCGCCGTCGCGCTGGCCGCGGTGTCCGTGGCGGCTGCCGGGCCGGTCCAGTTCGTCGCCCTCGTCGTCCCCCAGGTCGCCGTCCGGCTGGCCGGGGGTTCCCGCCCGCCGCTGCTGGCCTCCGGCCTGCTCGGGGCCCTGCTCGTCGTCGGCGCGGACCTGCTGGCCCGCACCGTGCTGCCCATCGCGCTGCCCGTCGGGATCGTCACCGCGGTCATCGGCGCCCCCTACCTGCTCTGGCTGCTCGTCCGCGGCCGCCGCTCGATCACCTGAGAGAGAAGGAGCCGACATGACAGCGACCCTGGCCCACCCGGCCACCGGCACGACGTCCCGACCGCAGGTGCGGTTGGCCGCCGAGCAGGTGCGGCTGGCCTACGGCGAGCACGTCGTCGTCGACTCCCTGGACCTCGAGCTCACCGACGGCTCGTTCACCGCCATCGTGGGCCCCAACGGCTGCGGCAAGTCCACCCTGCTGCGCGCGCTGGGCCGGCTGCTGCGGCCCAGCTCCGGGCAGGTCGTGCTGGACGGCCGGCCGATCGCCAAGACCCCCACCCGGGAGGTCGCCCGGGTGCTGGGCCTGCTGCCGCAGACCCCGATCGCCCCCGAGGGCCTCACCGTGGCCGACCTGGTCGCCCGCGGCCGGCACCCGCACCAGTCCTGGCTGCGCCAGTGGTCCCGGGACGACGAGGCCGTCGTCGCCGAGGCGCTGAGCTGGACCGACATGACCGACCTGGCCGACCGCCCGGTCGACGCACTGTCCGGCGGCCAGCGCCAGCGGGCCTGGATCTCGATGGCCCTGGCGCAGGGCACCGATCTGCTGCTGCTCGACGAGCCGACCACCTACCTGGACCTCTCGCACCAGATCGACGTCCTGGAGCTGGTGGCCCGGCTGCACGCCGAGCGCGGCCGCACCGTGGCCGTGGTGCTGCACGACCTGAACCTGGCCGCCCGGTACGCCCAGCGCCTCATCGCCATGAAGGACGGCGTCATGGTCGCCTCCGGCACCCCGGCCGAGGTGCTCACCGAGCAGCTGCTGGACGAGGTGTTCGACCTCGAGGCGCGGGTCATCCCGGACCCGGTCTCCGACACGCCGATGGTCGTCCCGGTCCGTCGCATCCGCTGAGGCGGAAGCCCAGCTCAGCGGCCTGTCGACTCCTCCGACCGGGTGGTGAGGCGAGGCTCAGTTGGCTGGCGGGCGCCCGCGCGGGCTGTCACCGTGACCCCATGACCACCACCCAGGAGATGCCCCAGGTCCAGGACTGCTCGGTGAGCAGCTGCTCCTACAACGCCGACGCCGGCTGCCACGCGGGCGCCATCACCATCGGCGGCGACCACGCCCACTGCGGCACGTTCGTGGAGATCTCGTTCCGCTCCGGGATCGAGCGCACCGGCGTCGTCGGGGCCTGCCACCGCACCGAGTGCGTGCACAACGAGAAGCTCGAGTGCGGCGCGGCGTCCGTGCAGGTCGGTTCGGCCGCCGACAAGGCCGACTGCCTCACCTACTCCGCCCGCTGACCCCCGCCGTCCCCTCGCGGGGCGGTCAGGAGAGCAGGGGCTGCAGGGCGTCCGCGTCCGGCAGCCGCTCGAGCTCCACGGCGCCGTCCGCGCCCACGCGCAGGACGGCGTCCGCGACGGCGAGCACGGCCACCGGGTCGACGTCGTCCACGACGACGGTCGCCCCCCGGCCGGCCAGGGAACGGAGCCCGGACAACGCGGTCCGGCGCTCCGATGCCCCCAGGCCGTCGGTGAACCGCGAGACCAGCACGACCGGTGCCCGGACCGCCTCGGCGGCCTCGAGCCGTGCCGCGAGCGTGTCCTGCGCGTGCGCCTCCAGGCGCACCACGGACAGGCTGGCGTGACCGCCGGCGCAGCGGGCCGAGTCCTCGTCCAGCGCGGCGCACACGGCAGCGCGGACCGGGGCCGGGCCCAGCAGGGCGACGACGGACGAGACGGGCAACCTGAGCGACACGGACGACCTCCAGAGCGAGTGAGGTCAGGCTAACCTGACCCCACCGCCCTGTCGAGGAGTCCGGCTCACTCCCGGGGCGAGACCTCGCCCATGGCGCCCCAGGTGTCCTGCCCGACCTCGACGTTGATGATCTTCGGGGTGTCGGTGACCAGGTACGACATCTCGTCGATCGCCTTCTGGAAGTGCGGCTCGGCCACGTGCGCCTCGCCGGCGGCGCCGTCGGCGAAGGCCTCCAGCAGCACGAACGTGTTCGGCTCCTCCAGGCTGCGGGACCACTCGAAGAACACGTTGCCCGGCTCCGCCCGCACGGCGGCGGTGAACTCGGCGGTGACGCGCTCCCACTCCTCCAGCCTGTCGGGACGGACCGGGAACTTCACGGCGATGAAGATCATGGCCCCATCGTCACCGACGCCTCGGCGTCCCGCAGGCCGGCCGGGGTGACCGGGAGGGGGTGCCCGGGCCGGCGAGCGTGGATCAGGGGCGTACAGCAGAGTCCGTCCTCCCCCACGACATCTCGTGGGGGAGGACGGACTCTGATCAGGGACCCTGATCCACGCTCCGGTGCGGGTCGCGGGCAGGGCCACCCGCCGTGCGGAGGGTGTCGCGGGGGCGGTCGGTCAGTCGCGCGGCTCCTGCGGCCGGCCCGCGCCGACCCGGTCGCTGCCGGTCACCGGCACATCGGTCGGCGCCGGGACCGGGGACCCCACCGAGGCGGCCGTGTTGGCCTGCCCGGTGCGCGCCTGCACCGTGCGCGAGGGGGTCGGGCCGTCGGCGACGCCGTCGCCGTCCTCGTCCGGGGCGTGCTGCACGCTGAGGACGAAGTCGTCCCCGTGCGTGGTGAGCCCGTGGACGACGGCCTGCTCGACCGCCTCGGTGGCCACCACGCCGCGCAGCACCATCGGGTCGGTCCGCAGGTCCTTGGCGAGGGAGAACGCCAGCCCGACCATGACGATGGCGAAGGGCAGTGCCGCGATGATCGTCAGGTTCTGCAGGCCGGTGAGGGCCTCGTCCCCGCCGACCAGCAGCATGATCGCGGCCACCGAGCCCATGACGACGCCCCAGAAGACGACGACCCAGCGGGAGGGCTCGAGGGTCCCGCGCTGGGACAGCGAGCCCATCACGATCGAGGCGGCGTCGGCGCCGGAGACGAAGAAGATCGCCACCAGCACCATGACCAGCACGGTCGCGACGCTGGCCAGCGGGTACTGCTGCAGGACGCCGAAGAGCTGCCCCTCGCTGGTCGACTGCCCGGCGACGTCGGTGCCGCTCTGCTGGGCGGCGATGCCGGCCCCGCCGAAGACGGCGAACCAGACCAGGCTGACGACGCTGGGGACCAGCAGCACACCGGTGACGAACTGGCGGATGGTGCGGCCGCGGGAGATGCGGGCGATGAAGAGCCCGACGAACGGGGTCCAGCTGATCCACCAGGCCCAGTAGAAGACGGTCCAGCCCTGCAGCCAGGTGGCCATGGCGTCGCCGCCGGAGGCCTCGGTGCGGGCGGCCATCTCCCCCAGGTCGGAGAAGTAGCTGCCGATCGCGCCCGGGATGAGGTTGAGGATCAGCACGGTCGGGCCGACGACGAAGACGAAGACGGCCAGGATGAGCGCCAGCACCATGTTGGTGTTGGACAGCCACTGGATGCCGCGGGACACCCCGGAGACCGCGGAGGCGACGAACGCCATGGTCAGCACGGCGATGATGACGACCAGGACGCCGTTGCCGACGTCACCGGCCCAGCCCAGGATCTCCACGCCCGACCCGATCTGCAGGGCGCCGAGGCCCAGCGAGGCGGCGGAGCCGAAGAGGGTGGCGAAGATGGCCAGGACGTCGATGACCTTGCCGGCGGGGCCGCTGGTGCGCTTCTCGCCGAAGAGCGGGGCGAAGGCGGCGCTGATCAGCTGCTTGCGGCCGCGGCGGAAGGTGCCGTAGGCGATGGCGAGCCCGACGACGGCGTAGATGGCCCACGGGTGCAGGGTCCAGTGGAAGAGCGTGGTGGCCATGGCGGTGGACACGGCGTCGGGCGTCTCGGCCTCGACGGTGCCCGGCGGCGGGGACACGTAGTGCGACAACGGCTCGCTGACACCGAAGAACATCAGGCCGATGCCCATGCCGGCGCTGAACATCATCGCGATCCAGGACACGGTCCGGAACTCGGGGCCCTCGTCGTCGCGGCCCAGTGGGATGCGGCCGTAGCGCGAGGCGGCCAGCCAGATCACGTAGACGACGAAGCCCGACGCGATGAGCACGAAGAACCAGCCCAGGTTGGACTCGATCCAGCCCAGGGCGGTGCCGCTGGCGTTGCCCAGGCCCTGGGGGGCGGCGAAGCCCCAGGCCACGAAGGCCAGTGCGATGACGGCGGCGACCCCGAACACGACGGTGTCCAGGTGGCCCTTCTCGTCGGCCCGGGCGGGCGGCGGTTCGGCGATCGCGGGGTGGCCCCCGGTGTCGGTCGGCTCTCGGTCGGTGGTCGTCACAGGCAGGCGTGGCGCACGGTCTCGGCGCCCCTCCGTTCAGTCTCGGGGACAGGGGACGGCCCGCGCCGGGGTGGTGCCTCGGCGGGGCCGACCACCCACCGTCCGCCCCACCTGCCCCAGAAAGCAAACCGAGAACCGCCGGTGCAACCCGATCGAGACACGGCGACGCCCCGCCCGGCGGGTGCCGGACGGGGCGTCGGGGAACCCGCCGGGGGGGGGTCAGGCGGGGACGATCTCCTGCAGCTGCGGCAGCAGGGCCTCCAGCGCGAACGGCACGCTGAGCACGTCGTTGTAGCTGATGGCACCGCCCTCGGCGGAGGGGTCCAGGTACAGCACCCGGCCCGCGGCGACGGCCGGGACCGCGGAGAACACCGGGTCGGCCTCCAGCTGGCTGCGGGTCTCCGCCAGGTCGAACAGCGCCGGGACGACGACGAGGTCGGCGTCGAGCAGGTCGGCCTGCTCCGCGGAGACGGTGGTGAAGAAGGAGTCGGTCTCCAGGGCCGAGACCGCGTCGGTGAGCTCGAAACCCAGGCTGCGCAGGAACTCCACCCGGGTGTCACCGGCGACGTAGACGCCGTAGCCACCGGCGCCGGTGGTGTCGGGCACGACGACGGTGACGGTCGAGCCGGTGAACTGCGGGTTGGCCTCGGCGGCGTCGGCGAGCTGGGTGTCGACGTCGTCCAGGAGCGCCTGCGCCTCGTCCTCCAGGCCCAGGGCCTGCCCGATGGCCAGGGTGGCCTCCTCGCGGCCGACCAGGAAGGGCGCCGAGCCCTCGGGTCGGGCCAGGACCGGGACGACGCTGGAGAGCTGGTCGTACTCCTCCTGCTCCAGCCCGCTGCCCACGGCGATCACCAGGTCCGGCTCGAGGGCCAACACCTCCTCCAGCGAGGGGGCGGCGGCGACCGGGAAGACCTGGATGTCCTCGGCGGTGGCGGCCGGCTCCTCCTGGGCCCAGGGACCCAGGGCCGGGACGGCGGCGTCGGGGAAGGTGGCGAACTCCTGGAAGGCGACCGGGGTGACGCCCAGGGCGAGCACGGTGTCGACGTCGGTGTAGCCGGTGACGACGACGCGCTGGGGCTGCTCGTCGATCGTGGTCTCGCCGAACGCGTTCGGGATGGTCACCGGGAAGGCGCCGTCCGAGGACGACCCGCTGTCGGGGGCGGCGACGTCGGAGCTGTCCGAGCTGCCACCACAGGCGGTGAGCGTCAGGGCAGCAGCCGCGGTGAGCGCGGCCAGGGTGGTGCGGCGGGACATGCGGTTCCTCACGGTCGTCGACAGGTGAGGACAGCCTCACCTGACCGGGCCATCGCGAGAAGGGCCTCCGGCCCGTCGAGACCCGATCGTGACGCGCTCAACCACCCAGCCGGTGCAGCAGCGCCGTCCGGATCGCGGGCCGGGACCCGAAGACCAGCAGGAACAGCGCCTCCCGGGCCAGCCGCTCGACCGGGTGCCCCCGGGACACCGACCGGCTGCCCGTGGCGACGGCGAGCAGCCCGGTGGCCCGGTGCGCCAAGGCGGCGGCCGCGGCCCGGGCGTCGGGCAACCCGTCCGGGCCGGCGGCGTCCAGCTGGGCGCGCACGTCGGCCAGGTCGGCGTCCAGGCTGGGCAGCTCGGCCAGCCGGGCGCACCGCGCGGTGAGCCCCAGCGCCAGCGAGCCGTTGAGCCGCAGGCCCGCGGGGTCCCCGGCCTGCCAGCGGTCCAGCGGCACCGAACGGACCAGCCGCGACACGGGCACCGCGTGCCCGGTCAGCCGCAGTCCCACCGTGGAGCTGGCCTGCACCGCGACCAGCTGCTGGGGGACGACGTCCAGCCCGTCGCCGGCCACCGCGTCGACGAGCAGGAAGTGCACGACGTCCGCGGCGTCCCGGGCGGCGACCAGCACGACGTCCACGTGCGCCCAGCCGGTGACCCAGGGGACGCCGCCGTCGAGCACGAACACGTCGCCCTCGCGCCGGGCGGTGATCGCCGGCGGCCCCGGCCGGGTCGCGGCCAGCAGTGCGATGCCCGAGCGGACCCGGCCGGCGCACAGGTCGGCCAGGAACCCACCGCGCAGCGGCTCCGGCGCCTCGGCGATCATCCCGGGGGCGAGCAGGTGCTGCAGCCAGACGAACGTGGTGGACAGGTCCCCGCCGGCCAGCGCCTCGACGACGCCGTGCACCGTCGCGCGGTCCGCGGCCAGCCCGCCGGCGGAGACCGGGCCGGTCAGGCCGTAGAGGCCGGCGTCGGCCAGGGCGTCCAGGTGGGCCCCGGGCACCTCGCCCGCAGCGTCCACGGCGCCCGCGGCGGGGAACAGGAGGTCGTCGGCCAGGGCCCGCGCGCGGGCGACGATGTCGGACACCCGCACATGCTCCCCCGGGGTCCCGACCTGCACACTGGGCAGCGATGGACCTCCTCGCGATCGCGCCGCTCACCGACCTGACGAACTGGGTCCGCGGCCGGGGCCTGGCGGTGCTCCTGATCGTGCTGGGCTCGGTGCTGCTGGCCCGGTTCGCCACCTGGGTCGGCGGGCGGATCACCGCCCGGATCGACGCCAGCGCCGGTGGTTCCGACGCCCTGGTCCGGTCCGAGGCCGCCAAGCACCGGCACTCGCTGACCCAGGTGCTGCAGTGGGTCGCCGTCGTCGTGATCTACACCGTCGCGACCGTCACCGTGCTGTCCACCCTGGGCCTGCCGGTCACCAGCCTGGTCGCACCGGCCACCGTGCTCGGTGTCGGGCTGGGCTTCGGCGCGCAGCGGATCGTGCAGGACGTGCTGGCCGGGTTCTTCCTGATCACCGAGCGGCAGTACGGCTTCGGCGACGTCGTCTCCATCGCCGTCGTCGGTGGCGGGGACCCGGCCGAGGGCACCATCGAGGACGTCACGCTGCGGATCACCCGGATGCGGTCGGTCGACGGCGAGGTCGTCATCGTCCCGAACGGGCAGATCGTGAAGGTCGTGAACCTGTCCCGCGACTGGGCCCGCGCCGTCATCGACGTGCCGGTGCCGGCGACGACCGACGTCACCCACGTGCAGGACGTGCTGCGCGAGGTCGGCGAGCAGGCCTTCGCCGACGAGCGGCTCAAGCGCCTGCTGCTGGACACCCCCAGCGTCATGGGCGTCACCAGCCTGGGCCTGGACGAGGTCAACGTGCGGATCGTCGCGCGCACCCTGCCCGGCAAGCAGTTCGACGTCGGCCGGGACCTGCGGTCCCGGATCGCGCTGGCGTTCCGCCGCGAGGGCATCGTCGTGCAGCCGCAGCTGCCCGAGGAACCCGTCACCCGCCACGACCCGCGCGAGGTGTCGTCGTGACCGACGCCTCCGGTCGGCAGCCGACCACCCCCGTCCCGCAGCTGACCACCGAGCCGGTGGCCCGGCGGGCCCGGATCTGGCCGAGGAAGGTGCCGGCCCGGATCGGCCGCGCCCGCACCTCGACCGTCGTGCTCGCCGTGCTGTTCCTGGGCCTGTTCGTGCTGTGGATCGGCGTCCGGCCGGCGAACACCGACGGGGTGCCCGCGACCCCGGCGAGCTCGACGACCGGGGTCGAGCAGCCGGCCCCGACCACCGAGCCCCCGGCGACGACGTCCGAGCCGGCGCCCACGTCGACAGCGGAGGAGACCACGACCACCCCGCGCACGACGACGTCCCGGCCGACGACCACGGCGCCGACGACGACCACCGACGAGGACGAGCCGACGTCGACGCCGACGACCACCGCGCCCGAGCGGACGACGGCGGCGCCCAGCACCACCCGCCCGGCCCCCACGACCACCGCGCCCGCACCGACGTCGGCCGCCGACCCGACCGACTGAGCGACCGCCCGGTCAGAACCGGGTGACGACCGTGACCCCGGGGGTGCGGCCGACGTCGACCAGGGCCTGACCGGCCTCGTCCAGGCTGATCTCGCGGGTGACCAGGTCCTGCGGGCGCAGTCGGCCGGCGGCGATCATCGACAGCATCGCCGGGTAGTCGTGGGCGGCCATCCCGTGGCTGCCCAGCACGGCGAGCTCCCGCGCTACCACCAGCTCCATCGGGACGACGGCCCGCCCGGCGGCGGGTGGCAGCAGCCCGACCTGCACGTGCCGGCCGCGCGGGCGCAGCGAGCGGATGCCGGCCTCGCAGGTGGCCGGGGAGCCCAGACAGTCCAGCGCGACGTGCGCGCCCCCGCCGGTCAGCTCCGCGATGCCGGCCGGGTCGGCGAGCACGTGCTCGGCGCCCATCGCCGCGGCCAGCTCGCGGGCCCCGGGCGAGGGGTCCACCGCCACCACCCGCGCACCGACGGCGACGGCGACCTGCACCGCGGACAGCCCGACGCCCCCGCAGCCCAGGACGGCGACCCACTCCCCCGGCGCGACCCGGCCCACGCCGGTGACCGCCCGGAAGGCGGTCGCGAACCGGCAGCCCAGCGCGGCGGCGGTGCTGGACGGCAGGTCCTCCGGCAGCGCCACCAGGTTGACGTCGGCGGCGTCCAGGGCGACGGCCGAGGCCATCGAGCCCCAGTGGGTGAAACCGGGCTGGGTCTGGCGCAGGCACACCTGCTGGTCGCCGTCCCGGCAGGGCGGGCACGTGCCGCAGGCGCAGACGAACGGCGTGGTGACCCGGTCCCCGACCGACCAGCTGCGCACCCGGTCACCGACCGCGACGACGGTGCCGGCCAGCTCGTGACCGGGCACGTGCGGCAGGACGACGTCGGCGTCGTGGCCGGACCAGGCGTGCCAGTCGCTGCGGCAGACCCCGGTCGCCCCGACCTCGACCACGACCCCGTCCGGGGCGGGCGTGGGGTCGGGCACCTCGCGGACCGTCAGCGGTCCGCCGAACTCCTCGAACACCAGGGCGCGCACGCACCCACCCTGCCCGACCCGTGCCGGGACGGGGAGATCAGGAGGTGGCGTGGGTGGGCTGCGCCTCGGCGTGGGCCCGGGCCGCGCGGGCGCGGGCCTCGAGCGCGGCGGTCTCGGCCGCCGTCGCCTCCCGCTCGAGGGCCGCTGCGTCGACCGGGGCCTGGACCGGGGCCGAGACCGGGGCCGGCACCGGCGTGGCCGGGGACGACGCGCGGGCGTCGTCGTCCTTCATGCCGCCCATCTCGCCCTTGAAGATGCGCAGCGACCGGCCCAGGGAGCGGGAGGCGTCGGGCAGCTTCTTGTAGCCGAAGAGCAGGAAGACGGCCAGCACGATCAACGCGATCTCGGCGGCACCCAGGTTCATGCCCCCAGGGTGCCCGCTCCGGCTGTGGAGCAGCTGGACGTCAGGTGTCCACGAAGCGACGGAGCAGCCGGGCCAGCTCGGCGCGGTCGTCGGCCGGCAGCCGGGACAGCGCCTCCCGGGCGTCGGCGGCGCGGGCCGCGCGGACCTCGGTGAGCACCCGGGAGCCCTCCTCGGTGAGCCGGACCAGGACCGCCCGCCGGTCGGTGGGGTCCGGGACGCGCTCGACCAGGCCACGCCCGGCCAGGCCGTCGACCACCTCGGTCGCCGACCGGGGGGCGATGTGCAGCGACTCGGCCAGCCCGGACAGCCGCAGGCCCTCCGCGCGGGCGACCACCATCAGCGCCCGAACCTGGTGCGGGGAGAGGTCCCAGGGCTCCAGCGCCTCGCGCCAGCGGCCGCGCAGCGACCGGGCGGCCCGGACGATCAGCTCACCCAGGTCGTCGTCGGGGGCGGGGGCGGACACGGCGGGAATGCTAACGGACTTGCCGTTGCTACCTCACCGTGAGGTAACCTCAGCATCGTTCCACCGACAGAGAGGGGGACGTGGATGCCACGCCCCGAGGGCCGGCCCGACCCGGCAGACGAGACCCAGCTCGAGCGCTCCCCCGTGTCCCTGCGACGCGTGCTGGCGCTCTTCGCCCCCCACCGGCTCCAGGTGGGCACCGTCATGGCGCTGATCGTGCTCAGCTCGCTGATCGCCCTGGCCACCCCCTTCCTGGTCCGCACCGTCATCGACGACGCGCTCCCGCACGCCGACGTCCGGCTGCTCGCCTGGGCCGTGGCCGGCATGGTCGCCGTCGCCGCGTCCACCGCACTGCTCGGCGTCGTCCAGACCTGGCTGTCCACCACCGTCGGCCAGAAGGTCATGCACGGCCTGCGGACGTCGGTCTTCACGCACCTGCAGCGCCAGTCGCTGGGCTTCTTCACCCGCACCCGCGGCGGTGAGGTGCAGTCCCGGCTGACCAACGACATCGGCTCCATGCAGTCGGTGGTCACCTCGACCGCCACCAGCCTGGCCTCCAACGCCACCACCGTCGTCGGCACCGTGGTCGCCATGGCCGCGCTGAGCTGGCGGCTGTCCCTGCTGTCCCTCGTCGTGCTGCCGCCGGCGATCTGGCTGACCCGCAAGGTCGCGCTGATGCGCCGCGAGGTCACCGGCGAGCGCCAGCGCCGGATGGCGGACATGCAGACCCAGGTCGAGGAGGGGCTGTCGATCTCCGGCGTCCAGCTCGGCAAGACCCTGGGCACCGGCCCGGCGCAGTCCCAGCGCTTCGCCCGCACGTCGGAGGAGCTGGTGGCCCTCGAGGTCCGCTCCCAGCTGGCCGGCCGCTGGCGGATGGCCTCGATGAGCATCGTGTTCGCCGGGATCCCGGCGCTGATCTACCTCGTCGCCGGCCTGCCCGCGACGTCGGGTGGCATGACGATCGGCACGCTGGTCGCCTTCACCGCCCTGCAGGGGACCCTGTTCCGCCCGCTGATGGGCCTGCTGGACGTCGGCGGTCAGCTGATCACCTCGATGGCGCTGTTCAGCCGGGTCTTCGAGTACCTGGACCTACCGGTGGACATCGACGACCCGGCCGAGCCCGTCGCCCTGCCGCACGTGCGCGGCGAGGTCCGCCTCGAGCACGTCGGGTTCTCCTACGACGGCGCCCGCGCCGCCCTCACCGACGTCGACCTGGTCGTCCCGGCCGGCAGCACGCTGGCCCTGGTCGGCGAGACCGGCTCGGGCAAGTCGACGCTGGCCTCGCTGGTGTCCCGGCTCAACGACGTCACCACCGGCCGGGTGACCATCGACGGCGTCGACGTCCGCGACCTGTCGCTGGCCGAGCTGGCCCGGGTGGTCGGCGTGGTCAGCCAGGAGACCTACCTGCTGCACACCACGATCCGGGAGAACCTGCGCTACGCGAAGCCCGACGCCACCGACGCCGACATCGAGCAGGCCGCCCGGCGCGCCCAGGTGCACCAGGTCATCGCCGCGCTGCCCGACGGCTACGACACCATGGTCGGCGCCCGCGGCCACCGGTTCTCCGGCGGGGAGAAGCAGCGGCTGGCCATCGCCCGCACACTGCTGCGCGACCCGCGGGTGCTGGTGCTCGACGAGGCCACCAGCGCGCTGGACAACGAGACCGAGCGCGCCGTGCAGGCCGCCCTCGACGAGGTCGCCCGCGGCCGGACGACGATCACCATCGCCCACCGGCTGTCCACCGTCCGGGACGCCGACACCATCGCGGTGCTCGACGCCGGGCGGGTGCTCGAGCAGGGCAGCCACGACGAACTGGTCGCCCGCGGCGGCCGGTACGCGCTGCTGGCCGGGGGCACGGCGGCCGTCCCCGCCTGACCCAGGGTGACGCGGGCCGCCGGGTCGTCCTACGATCGTCACGGCTCACGAGAGGCAGCGACAAGCACCTGGCTGGCTGCCCGGCAACCGCTACTCCGTCTGCGGTGCTCCAGGGGAAGAGCCGGTGTGGACGGCGCCCGCCGTCCGCGCAAGCGACGGAGTGCCCGTACGCCCGGGCCCTCCCGATCACCAGGAGGACGTGGCGCATGACCGACCCCAGCGGCTGGAGCTTCGAGACCCGGCAGATCCACGCCGGAGCGAGCCCCGACCCCACCACCGGCGCCCGCGCGCTGCCCATCTACGCGACGACCAGCTACCAGTTCCGCGACAGCCAGCACGCCGCGGACCTGTTCGCCCTCGCCGAGATGGGCAACATCTACACCCGCATCATGAACCCGACGCAGGACGCGCTGGAGCAGCGCGTCGCGTCGCTGGAGGGCGGTGTCGCCGCCCTCGCCGTCTCCTCCGGGCAGGCCGCGGAGACCCTGGCGATCCTCAACCTGGCCGAGGCCGGGGACCACGTCGTGGCCTCGGCGTCGCTGTACGGCGGCACGTACAACCTGCTGCACCACTCGCTGCCCAAGCTGGGCGTGACGGTGTCCTTCGTCGAGGACCCCGACGACCCGCAGGCCTGGCAGGCCCTCGTGCAGGACAACACCCGCGCCTTCTACGCCGAGACGATCGGCAACCCCAAGGGCGACGTCCTGGACATCTCCGCGGTCAGCGAGGTCGCGCACCGCAACGGCGTGCCGCTGATCGTGGACAACACGATCGCCACCCCGTACCTGATCCGGCCCATCGAGTTCGGTGCCGACGTCGTCGTCCACTCGGCGACGAAGTACCTGGGCGGGCACGGCACCGCCGTGGCCGGCGTGATCGTCGACAGCGGCAACTTCGACTGGACCGGGGGCAGGCACCCCATGTTCACCACCCCGGACCCGACGTACAACGGCGTGGTCTACGCCGACCTCGGCGCCCCGGCGTTCGCGCTCAAGGCCCGGGTGCAGCTGCTGCGCGACCTCGGCCCGGCCATCTCGCCGTTCAACGCCTTCCTGGTGGTGCAGGGCATCGAGACCCTGTCGCTGCGCCTGGACCGGCACGTGGCCAACGCCCAGCGGGTCGCGGAGTGGCTCGAGGCCCGGGACGAGGTGGAGTCCGTGCACTACGCCGGGCTGCCGTCCTCCCCCTGGCACGCGGCCGGCAAGAAGTACGCCCCCAAGGGGACCGGCGCCGTGCTGGCGTTCGAGATCGTCGGGGGCGTCGCCGCCGGCAAGGCGTTCGTCGAGGCCCTGGAGCTGCACAGCCACGTCGCCAACATCGGCGACGTGCGCAGCCTGGTCATCCACCCGGCGTCCACCACGCACTCCCAGCTGACCCCCGAGGAGCAGCTGACCGCCGGCGTCACCCCGGGCCTGGTGCGCCTGGCCGTGGGCCTGGAGGGGATCGAGGACATCCTCGCCGACCTCGACGCCGGGTTCCGCGCGGCGAAGAGCGCCTGAGCCGGTGACGGGGGTCCGGGAGACCGCTGCCCGGGCCCCCCACCGCTCCGGCGGCTGGGTCGAGGGGGACCCGGTCGGCGACCGGCGCTTCGTCGACCTCGGGCCGCTGGACCTCGAACGCGGGGGTCAGCTGCCCGAGGTCCGGGTCGCCTACGAGACCTGGGGGACGCTCGCGCCCGACGGCGCCAACGCCGTGCTGGTCGAGCACGCGCTCACCGGCGACAGCCACGTCGTCGGGACGACCGGCCCCGGGCAGCCGACCCCCGGCTGGTGGGACGGCCTGATCGGGGACGGCGCACCGCTCGACGGGCGGTTCGTGGTCTGCGCCAACGTGCTCGGTGGCTGCCAGGGCACGACCGGGCCGTCGTCCCCGGCTCCGGACGGGCGCCCGTGGGGCTCCCGGTTCCCGGAGCTGACGATCCGCGACCAGGTCGCGGTCGAGGCCCGGCTGGCCGACGCGCTGGGCGTGGGCACCTGGTCGGCGGTGATCGGCGGCTCGATGGGCGGCATGCGCGCCCTGGAGTGGGCGGTCGCGCACCCGCAGCGGGTGGAGCGGCTGTTCTTCCTGGCCTCCGGGGCGGTGGCCACCGCCGACCAGATCGGCACCCAGACGACCCAGCAGGCCGCCGTCACCACCGACGTGCGGTGGGCCGGCGGCGACTACGCCGCGGGAGAGGGCCCGGTCGCGGGCCTGGGCACCGCCCGGCGCATCGCGCACCTGACCTACCGCAGCGCCGAGGAGCTGGAGACCCGGTTCGCCAACACGGTGCAGCCCGACGGCCGGTTCGCGGTGGCCAGCTACCTGGACCACCACGCCGACAAGCTGGCCCGCCGCTTCGACGCCGGCAGCTACGTGGTGCTCACCCAGGCCATGAACACCTGGGACGTCGGCCGGGGCCGCGGGGGCGTGGAGGCGGCACTGTCCCGGGTGACGGCGCGGGCCGTCGTGGCCGGCATCGACTCCGACCGGCTGTACCGGGTCCAGGAGCAGCAGCGGGTCGCCGACGCGCTCGGCGTGCCGCTGCGGGTGGTGACCTCGCCGTACGGGCACGACGGCTTCCTGGTCGAGGTCGACGCCGTCGGCGCGCTGGTCCGCGAGCTCTTCGCCGACTGAGGCCACGCCGACTGAGGCCACGCACGGACGTGGACCAGCCCCGAGGGGGACTGGTCCACGGCCGTGCAGCGGATCAGGCCAGGACGACCGACAGCCCGCCCGAGCCGTAGCCGGCGACGGCCACCTCGAGGTCGATCCGGTTGGTGGAGGCGGTCAGCCCGGCGATGTCCCCGGGCAGCGGCTGCCCCGGGGGCACCAGGGTGTCCAGCTTGGAGTGGGTGACCCCACCGGCGTTGAGCAGCGCGGCGGCCACGTTGACCACCTCGTGCAGCACCTCGACGTGCATGTCGGACAGCTCGCCCTCGTCGACGGCGTCCTCGAGGCCGCCCTTGGGCAGCAGCGCGAGGGCACCGGCGCACCAGGCGGCCAGCGGCAGGTCGACCAGGCAGATCGCGGTCACCCGCGAGGTCGGGTCCACGTAGACGGCGACCGCGGCGGGACGCGACGGCGTGGGGGTGACCGGCGCGCCGGGGCCCACGGTGACGTCGCGGCCCAGCAGGCCCTCGAGCAGGTCGCGGACGTCCTTGGGCGTGGGCAGCGAGGTCGCGGCGACGGCGGAGGTCACGCGAGCACCCCGTCCAGCTGGTCGCGGAAGGTGTCGGCGGTGAACGGCTTGGCGATGAGGAACAGCGCCCCGGCCTCGGAGGCGGTCTCGCGCATCTCCGGCGAGCCCTCCGAGGTGACGAACCCGAACGGGACGGCGGAGCCCTGCGCCCGCAGCGCCCGCAGGCACTCGATGCCGGTCATCTCGGGCATGTTCCAGTCCGACAGGACCAGGTCCGGGGACTCCTCGGCGACCTTCTCCAGGGCGTCCTTGCCGTCGACGGCCTCGACGACGTCGACGTCGTCGTAGCCGGCCTGACGCAGGGTGCGGATGACGATCTGCCGCATGACACGGCTGTCGTCGGCGACCAGGATCTTCACAGCGGGACCTCCGTGGTGGTGAGCTCAGGGGCCTCCGTGGCGCCCTGGACGGTGATGGCGATCGGGTGGCCGCGCCAGCTGACGGCGACCGTGGAACTGCCCGGGCGGGCGGGCGGCGGCGTGCCCGTCTCCGGCAGACCGAGCACCGAGGGGCCCGGCAGCAGGGACTTCACGTTGCCGCCGAGGATGTTGGCCAGCTCGCGGAGCACGTCGTCGACGTCCTCGGCCTCGGGCTCCTCGTCGGGGCGCAGCTGGAGCACGGCGCGGGTCAGGTCGTCGGTGGCCGACGGGCTGCAGGTCAGCACGACGGCGCCGTTCCAGGGCCCGGTCACGGTGACCCAGGCGCTGGTGCCGGCCGGGGCGGACCCGCCGTCGGGGACGAGCACCTCGTCGGCGCCGACCATGGCGCTCCAGACCTCCCCGGCGACGTCGGTGACGGTCTCGACGGTGATCAGCTCGGCGATGGTGGCGGTCATGCCGGCACCTCGCTGGGGGTCGGGAGCAGGCCCAGCAGGGACAGCTTGTCGGCGAACGCGTCGGGGGTGAAGGGCTTGATGACGTACTCGTGCGCACCGGCGGCCAGCGCCCGGACGATCTGCCCGTGCTCGCTCTCGGTGGTCACCATCATCAGCGTCACCGAGCGCCAGGACGGGTTGGCCCGGACGGCGGAGACGAACTGCAGCCCGTCCATGACCGGCATGTTCCAGTCGATGCAGGCCAGGTCGGGGACCCAGCCCTCCTCGAGCACGTCCAGGGCCTCGCGGCCGTGGCCGGCGGGTCGGGTCTCGTAGCCGAGCCCCTCCAGGATGGAGCTGACGATCCGGCGCATCGCGCGGGAGTCGTCGATCACGAGCGCTCGCATGTCACTTCCCTCTCATGGGTCGGTAGGCGGAGCCGCGGCCGCAGGGGACCCGCTCCCAGGTGTCGTCGACACCCAGCGTCGTCTCGGCCGCGCCGAGGAACAGCCAACCGTCCGGGCGCATCAGCTGACGCACCTTCTGGAGGACCGTGCGCTTCGTCGGCGGGTCGAAGTAGATGAGGACGTTGCGCAGGTAGACGACGTCGAAGGGGCCGAGCCGGGGCAGGGGCGCGGCGAGGTTGAGCTCACTGGCGGTCACCATCTGGCGCAGGGCGGGGGCGACCTCCCACTCGGCTCCACTGCGGGTGAAGTGCCGGACCAGCATCGAGGCCGGCAGCCCGCGGTTGACCTCGAGCTGGCTGAACCGGCCGGCGCGGGTGCGCGCGACCATGTCCCGGGAGAGGTCGGTGGCGGTGATCTTGACCCGCGAGGTGGCGTTGGGCAGCGAGTCGGCCAGCAGCATGGCCACCGTGTAGGCCTCCTGGCCGCTGGAGCAGGCCGCGGACCAGATCCGCAGCTCCTCGCCGGGCCGGCGGGCGGCCTGCAGCGCGGGGACGACGGTGCTGGTCAGCGCGGTGAACGGGTCGCCGTCGCGGAACCAGGACGTCTCGTTGGTGGTGAGCGCCTCGACGATCTTGCGGTTGACCGCCGGGTCGGGGCGGCTGCGCACCCGGTCGACGAACTCGGCGACGCCGGAGAGCCCGAGCTGGCGGGCCAGCGGCAGCAGCCGGGCCTCGACGAGGTACTCCTTGCCGGGGGCGAGCACGATGGCCGACTCGCGGCGGACGAGCTGGCAGACCCAGTCGAACCCGGCGGGGCCCAGGGCGGTGGCGGCGGTCACGGACGGACTCCTGAGAGGACGGCGCGGCGCGAGCCGACGGAACGGAGCACGGTCTCGGCGACGCGGTCCAGCGGGACCACCTCGTCGGCGTGACCGGCCTGGACGACGGACCCGGGCATGCCCCACACGACGGAGCTGGCCTGGTCCTGGGCGATGACGGTGCCGCCGGCGGCCCGGACGGCGCCGGTGCCCAGCCTGCCGTCCGAGCCCATGCCGGTGAGGACCACCGACAGGACGGCGCCGTCGTAGGCCGCGACGGCGGAGCGGAAGAGGACGTCGACGGCGGGCCGGCAGAAGTTCTCGGCCGGCCCCTGGTTGAGCTGGGTGCGGCGCAGCCCACCGCTGGCGACGACGGTGAGGTGGAAGTCGCCGGGCGCGATGTGCACGGTGCCCGGGCGCAGCTGGGTGCCGGCCACGGCCTCCACGACCTCGAGGGACGACAGCCGGTCCAGCCGGCCGGCGAACTGCTTGGTGAACACCGGCGGCATGTGCTGGACGACCAGGACGGGCAGCGGGAAGTCCGCGGGCAGCTTGGGGATCACCCGGGTGAGGGCGTCCGGGCCGCCGGTGGAGGACCCGATGACCAGCACCGCGGGGTCCCGGCGGACGCCGGTGCGCGGGGCGGGCGGGCGGGGCGCGGCCGCCACGACGGGGGCCAGGTGGGCCGGCAGGCCCAGCGGGCGCCCGGTGAGCAGCTTGATCCGCGGGATGAGCTGCTCGCGCACGCTCTCCTTGGACTCCCCGACGCTGCCCACGTTCGCGGGCTTGGTGACGTAGTCGCTGGCACCGGCGGCCAGCGCCTCCAGGGTCGCGCTGGCACCCCGCTCGGTCAGCGTGGAGAACATGACGATGGGGACACGGCTGCCCGACGCCCGGATGGCGCGCACCGCCTCGATGCCGTTCATCTCGGGCATCTCGATGTCCATGGTGACCAGGTCCGGACGCAGCTGCTCCAGCTTGGTCAGCGCGGCCCGGCCGTTCACGGCGGTCCCGACGACCTCGATCGACGGGTCCTCGGACAGCACGTCGGTGACGATCTTGCGGACGACGACCGAGTCGTCGACCACGAGCACCCTGATCGGGGCCACGGCGTCCTCTGCTCTCTACGGTGGGGGCCCAGCCGGGCTCCCGTGATGGTCTTTCGGCACGTCAGTGGCCGGTGTTGAGCCGGCGGCCTCACCCCTGCGGGTGGTCCCTGGGACCAGGCACGTCCGGCGGGGCAGGCCGCCGGCCGGGGCGCGGACCGCCGGTGACCAGCGCCCAGGGGGCGCTCAGCTGGTCCAGCGAGGTGCCGTCGAGCAGGTCGCTCATCGCCACGCCCTGCACCACCCCGGCGACGGCGTTCCACACCCCGCGGGCGCCGTCGCCGGGGGTGAACCCGCCGTCGACGAACGCGCGGGCGGCGAGCAGCTGGCCGGCGGCCAGGGCACGGGTGCGACCGGAGACGTGTGCGGCCCAGGAGGCTCCGTGCATGGCCGTGGCCCAGGAGCGACGGCCCTCGCGGACCTCGTCCACGGCGTCGCGCCAGCGTTCGCGGTCGGGTCCGGTGGCCCCGCGGAGCCGTTCCAGGAGGTCGTGCAGGGCGTCCGCGGCGGGCCCCAGGTGCGGTTCCGGCGCCGGGCCGACCCGGTCCAGGGCGTCGGTGAGCGCCCGGCGGTCCCGGGCGGGCAGGACCGCTGCGGCCCACCCGGCGACGGCGGCGTCGGACAGCACGTCGGCGGCGAGCTCGCGCACGTCGGGGGACACGTCGGGCACCGCGGAGGACTCGGGCCCCAGGACGTCGTCGCGCAGCAGCCGCTCCACGGAGGCGGCGTCGCCCACGGTGCCCTGCTCGAGCAGGTCGACGAGGGCCGCGGCCCGGGTCTGCGGGTCCAGCCCGGCCGTGGAGGCCCGCAGCGAGGGCACCCCGGACTGGGCGAGCTCGCGGACCCGGCGGGAGCGGACCACCCAGCGGGCCCGCTGGGAGGGGGTGCCGCTGGCGACCGGGTGGGCGGCGGCGAGCCGGCGCAGGTGCCCGGCGTCGGCGCCGAGCCCGGTCAGCAGGACCCCGGCGACGTCCCGGCCGGCGGGCAACCGCACCAGGTCGAAGCCGAGGGTCGCGGCACTGACCAGCGAGTAGGGCACGGCCGGCTCAGTGGGTGAAGCGCGCGACGGCGCCGCGCAGCTCGGTGGCCATGGCGGAGAGCTCCTGCACCGACACCCGGGTGGCGTCCAGCGCCTGGGTGGTGGCCCCGGCGGCGGTGCTCACCCCGGTGATGGTGGCGGCGATCTCGGTGGACCCACCGGCGGCTTCGGCGACCGACCGGGACATCTCGTTGGTGGTGGCGGTCTGCTCCTCGACGGCGCTGGCGATGGTCAGCTGGTAGTCGTTGATCTGTCCGATGACCTCACCGATGCGGCCGATCGCGGCGACCGCGCCACCGGTGTCGGCCTGGATCGCCTCGACGCGGCGGGCGATGTCCTCGGTCGCGCGGGCGGTGGCCTGGGCCAGCTGCTTGACCTCGTCGGCCACGACCGCGAAGCCCCGGCCGGCCTCACCGGCGCGGGCGGCCTCGATGGTCGCGTTGAGCGCCAGCAGGTTGGTCTGACCGGCGATGGCGGTGATCACCTTGACCACGTCACCGATCTCCGCGGAGGAGACGCCCAGCCGGCTGATCGTGGCGTTCGTGGCCTCGGCCTCGGTCACCGCACCGGCCGCGACGCGGGCGGCCTCGTTGGCGTTCTGCGCGATCTCCCGGATCGACGCCGACATCTGCTCGGCACCCGCGGCCACGGTGGCCACGCTGCGGGAGACCTCGTCGGCGGCACCGGACACCTGGCCGGAGCGGGCCGAGGTCTGCTCGGCCGAGGAGGCGATCTGGGCGGAGGACGCGGACAGCCCCTGGGCGGACGCGGCGACCGCGTCGGCGGAGGCGTCGAGCTGGGCGACCAGCTGCCGGACCTCGGTGACGGCGGCGTCGAGCGCGGCACCGGCGCGCCCGACCTCGTCCCGTCGGTGGAGCCCGGTGGTCCGGGTGAGGTCACGGGCGCCGACGGCCTCGGCGACGGCCCGGATGGACTCCAGCGGGCGCACCAGGGAGCGGGTGACCAGCCAGGCCAGCAGCGCGGCCAGCAGCACACCCACGACACCGGCGACGGTCAGCAGCCAGCCGGCCCGGTTCTGTGCCGCGGCCTGCTCCTGCTCCAGCCCGGCCAGCCGGGCCTGCGCCGAGGCGGCGATCTCGTCGGCGATGTCCAGCACGATGCCGTAGGCCTCGCCGGCCTCGCCGCCGTTGATCGAGGTCTGGGCGGTGGCCAGGCCCTCGCGGGTGCCCGGCCGGATCCACTCGACCACCTGGTCGTCCCAGCCGAAGTAGCTGTCCCAGGCCGGTCGGAGCCCGGCGAAGGCGGCCAGCTCGACGTCGTCCATGCCCGAGGTGTCCACGGTGTCGAGCCACTCGTAGACGGAGTCCCGGCTGGCCAGGAAGCCGGCCCGGTTGTAGCCGTCCTCGCCGAGGGCGACCTCGGGGCCGAACGCGGCGACGTCGGCCAGCACGAAGCCCTGCCACCCGGTGGCGTCGGCGATCTGGAAGCGCATGGTCTCGGCGTCGCGGACGACGCCGTCCACGGCGGTGACCTGCTGGGCGAGATCGCGCTGCTCGCCCACGGCGACCACGCCGGCGACGGCGCACCCGACCACGAGCAGGGCCACCCCGCCGAAGGCCAGTCCGAGCCGGGCGCGCAGGCCCAGGTCGGCGGGCCCGCGGCGGACCGGCGGGGCGGTCACCACGAGAAACGGCCCACGGTGGCGCGCAGGTCGGCGGCCATCCGGGACAGCTCGTCCACGGCGACCCGGGTCTGGCCCAGCGCCTCGGTGGTGGTGCCGGCCGCGGAGGAGACGCCACCGATGTTGGCGGCGATCTCGGTCGTGCCCCCGGCGGCCTCCGCGACGCTGCGCGACATCTCGTTCGTCGTCGCGGTCTGCTCCTCGACGGCACTGGCGATCGTGAGCTGGTAGTCGTTGATCTGACCGATGACCTCACCGATCCGGCCGATCGCCGCCACCGCACCACCGGTGTCGGCCTGGATGGCCTCGACCCGGCGGGCGATGTCCTCGGTGGCGCGAGCGGTCTCCTGGGCCAGTTCCTTGACCTCGTTGGCCACCACGGCGAAGCCCTTGCCCGCCTCACCGGCGCGAGCGGCCTCGATCGTGGCGTTGAGGGCCAGCAGGTTCGTCTGCTCGGCGATGCTGGTGATCGCCTTGACCACCGCGCCGATCTCCTTGGAGGAGGCGCCCAGCTTCTGGATGGTCGCGTTGGTGGCCTCGGCCTCGGTCACCGCACCGGCGGCGACGCGGGCGGCCTCGTTGGCGTTCTGCGCGATCTCCCGGATGGAGGCGCTCATCTGCTCGGCGCCGGCGGCGACGGTGGCCACGCTGCGGGACACCTCGTCGGCGGCACCGGACACCACCCCGGACTGCAGGGCCGTCTCCTCCGCCGAGGAGGAGATGCGCGCCGAGGACGAGGCCAGCTGCTGGCTGGAGGCCGCGACCGCGTCGGCCGAGCCGACGACGGAGGCCATCAGGGTGCGCAGGGCGGACTGCGCGGACCGCAGGGCGACCGCCGTCCGGCCGAGCTCGTCGTCGGTGGTCACCTCGGGCTCGACGGTCAGGTCGCCCCGGGCCAGGGCGTCGATGGACCCGCGCAGCGAGCGGATGGTGGCCAGCATGCGGCGGACCACCAGCAGGGTCAGCGTGACGGCGGCCAGCACGCCGATGCCGACGACGAGCCAGATCGTGGTGAGCGCGGAGCCGGCGTCCTCGGCGTCGGCGTCGGCGCGGTCGGCCGCCCGGGCGGCCTGGGCTGCGGCCTCGACCTGCAACGGCTTGCCGACGGCGGCGGCGAGCGGCCGGACCATGTCGCGGTAGACCCGGGTGAACTCGGCCTGGTCACCGGAGTCGGCGCGGGCGAAGAGCACCTCCTCCGCCAGCGTGTAGTACGACCCCAGCATCTCCTGGAAGTCCGCGAAGGCGGCCGGGTCGGCGGCCACCGGCTCGTAGGCGGCCACCTGGGCGGTGATCTCGGCCCGGCGCGTGGTCAGGTCGGCGCGCAGCGACTCACGACCCTCGGCGTCGGAGACCCCGTAGGCCACGACCCGGGCGCGGTCGCCCTGGAAGGAGTCCTGCAGCTGGGCCAGCTGGGTCAGCGGCACGACGGTGTCGCGGTAGAGCTCCTGCTCCCCGGCACGCAGTGCACCGATCCGGACGGCGGCCACGCTGGCCACCGCCAGGGCCACCAGGACCAGGGCGAGCACCGCGGCGCCGATCTTGACCCCGACGGGCCGGTCGACGGTCCAGCGCCGGGCGCGTGCGGCGCGGCTCGCCTGCTCTGACGTGCTCATGGTGGTTCCCCCGAGGGTGCTGTGCTGTGGCCGGCGCGGGTCTGGCGCCGTCTGGTGGTGCCGGTCGTGCGGTGGTACCGGTCGTGCGGCGGTGCCGGTCGTGCGGTGGTGCCGGTCGTGCGGCGGTGCCGGTCGTGCGGTGGTACCGGTCGTGCGGTGGTACCGGTCGCGCGGTGGTACCGGTCGTGCGGCGGTACCGGTCGTGCGGCGGTACCGGTCGTGCGGCGGTGCCGGTCGTGCGGTGGTGCCGGTCGTGCGGCGGCGAGATGGTGCGGCGGCGCGGTGACCGGCGGGCCCCCGGTGCGGGGGGAGGGGTCACCAGGTGAAGCGGCCCACGGTGGTGCGCAGGTCGGCGGCCATCCGGGACAGCTCGTCCACGGCGACCCGGGTCTGACCCAGCGCCTCGGTCGTCGAGCTGGCCGCGGTCGAGACCCCGGTGATGTTCGCGGCGATCTCGGTCGACCCACCGGCAGCCTCGGCCACCGACCGGGACATCTCGTTGGTCGTGGCCGTCTGCTCCTCCACGGCACTGGCGATCGTGAGCTGGTAGTCGTTGATCTGACCGATGACCTCACCGATCCGGCCGATCGCCGCCACCGCACCACCGGTGTCGGCCTGGATCGCCTCCACCCGGCGGGCGATGTCCTCGGTCGCCCGGGCAGTCTCCTGCGCCAGCTCCTTGACCTCGTTGGCGACCACCGCGAAGCCCTTGCCCGCCTCACCGGCACGCGCGGCCTCGATCGTGGCGTTCAGCGCCAGCAGGTTCGTCTGCTCGGCGATGCTCGTGATCACCTTCACCACGTCGCCGATCTCCTTCGACGACAGCCCCAGCTTTGTGATCGTGGCGTTCGTGGCCTCGGCCTCGGTCACCGCACCCGCGGCGACCCGAGCGGCCTCGTTGGCGTTCTGCGCGATCTCCCGGATCGACGCCGACGCCGAGATCTGCGCCGAGGACGCCGACAGCTCCTCACTCGACGCCGCGACCGCATCGGCCGAACCGACGACCGAGGACATCAGGGCGCGCAGCTCGGCCTGGGCGGCCCGCAGTGCCAGTGCCGTGCGACCCAGCTCGTCGTCCGAGGAGACCTCCGGGACGACGGTCAGGTCCCCGGCGGCCAGCGCGTCGATCGACCTCCGGAGCGAGCGGACGGTCGACAGCAGCCTGCGGACCACCAGCAGGGTCAGCCCGACGGCGGTCAGCACACCCACCACCAGCACGGCCCAGATGACGGTCAGCGCGGTGGACGCGGAGTCCGCGTCGGCGGCGGCACGGGCCGCGGCGACCGTCGACTGCGCGTCGGCCTCGGCCTGCAGGGGCTCGACGACCGCGGTCGTCTGGGGCCGGACCTGGTCCTGGAAGACCTGGGCAAACCCGGCGGCGTCCCCGGCGTCGGCGAGCGGGAACAGGGTCCCCTCGGCCAACGCGTAGTAGGTCTCCAGCTCGTCGGTGAAGGCCGCGAAGGAGGCCGGGTCGGCGGCGCTGGCCTCGTAGCCGGCGATCTGGTCGCCGATCTCGACGCGCCGCTCGGTGAGGTCGGTGCGCAGCTCGGCCCGGGTCGCCTCGTCGGCGATGCCGTACTGCACCACCCGGGCGCGGTCCCCCTGGAAGCTGCGCTGGATCTCGCTGAGCTCGGTCAGCGGGACGACGGTGCGCTGGTAGAGGAGCTGCTCGCCGTCCCGCAGCGCTGCGATCCGGACGGCCGCGATGCAGGTGACCGCCACCGCGACCAGGGCGAGGGCCAGGACGGCCGCACCGATCTTGACACCCAGGGGCCGGTCGACGGTCCAGTGTCGCGCCCAGGAGGGCTGCGGCGTCTCGGTCGAGCTCATGGTCCGGTCCCCTTGGGTGGTGTACGGCGTGGTGCGGGTCCGTGCTGGGTCGGGCAGCTCACGGCGGAGGGGCGGTCGCCCCTCCGCCGGTGGGGTCACCAGGTGAAGCGGCCCACGGTGGTGCGCAGGTCGGCGGCCATCCGGGACAGCTCGTCCACGGCGACCCGGGTCTGACCCAGCGCCTCGGTCGTCGAGCTGGCCGCGGTCGAGACCCCGGTGATGTTCGCGGCGATCTCGGTCGACCCACCGGCAGCCTCGGCCACCGACCGGGACATCTCGTTGGTCGTGGCCGTCTGCTCCTCCACGGCACTGGCGATCGTGAGCTGGTAGTCGTTGATCTGACCGATGACCTCACCGATCCGGCCGATCGCGGCCACCGCACCACCGGTGTCGGCCTGGATCGCCTCCACCCGGCGGGCGATGTCCTCGGTCGCCCGGGCAGTCTCCTGCGCCAGCTCCTTGACCTCGTTGGCGACCACCGCGAAGCCCTTGCCCGCCTCACCGGCACGCGCGGCCTCGATCGTGGCGTTCAGCGCCAGCAGGTTCGTCTGCTCGGCGATGCTCGTGATCACCTTCACCACGTCGCCGATCTCCTTCGACGACAGCCCCAGCTTTGTGATCGTGGCGTTCGTGGCCTCGGCCTCGGTCACCGCACCCGCGGCGACCCGAGCGGCCTCGTTGGCGTTCTGCGCGATCTCCCGGATCGACGCCGACATCTCCTCCGCACCCGCGGCGACCGTCGCCACGCTCCGGGACACCTCGTCAGCAGCGCTGGACACCACACCCGACTGCAGCGACGTCTCCTGCGCCGACGCCGAGATCTGCGCCGAGGACGCCGACAGCTCCTCACTCGACGCCGCGACCGCATCGGCCGAACCGACGACCGAGGACATCAGGGCGCGCAGGTCGACCAGGGCCCCGTCGAGCAGCTTGGCGGTCTGGCCCACCTCGTCGGCGGAGTCGACCCCGGTGCGCACGGTGAGGTCGCCGCCGGCGAGCGCGGAGACCGCGGCCTGCAGCTTGTGCAGCCGCCCGACGATGGAGCGGGCGACGGCGATGCCCAGGCCCAGGGCCACGGCCAGGCCGACGACCAGCGTGGTCAGCAGCACCCAGCGGGTCTGCTCGTAGGCCGCCGCGGCGGCCTCGGCGTCCGCCTGGGCGGCCGCCGACCGGTCCTCGGCGAGACCGTCCAGGGCGTCCACCACGCCGGTCATCAGCGGGGTCACCTGGGTGTCGCGCAGGTTCTGCCAGCCGGCCCGGTCACCGGCCGCGGTGAACGCGTCCAGCTGGGCGGTCAGGTCCACGTACCGGTCGACGCCGGCGGCGGCGTCGGCGACGACCTGCTGGTTGGCCTCGGACAGGCGGACCGAGTCCGTCAGCTCCGCGGCGGTGTCCTCGAAGGCCTGCACCGACTCGCCGCGGGTGGCCGTCCAGCGCGCCAGCGCCTCGTCGTCCCCGGCATTGGTGGCGTTGGTGCGGTTGAGCTGGGCGAAGCGGATCGAGATGAGCTGGAAGCGCATCTCCTGGGCGAGCTCGACGCCGCGGACGTCGTCGGCGTAGACGACCTGGGTGCGGTCGGCCGAGTCCGAGAGGGCCGAGAGCCCGACGACGCCGACGACGGCTGCGGCCACGGCGGCCACCGACACCCCGGCCAGGATCTTGGTGCGGACGCCCAGGGAGCCCAGGCGGTCGGAGACGGTGGTGCTCATGGTGGTTCCCCCGTGGTGGGTGGCTGGGTTTCTGGGCGGGCGGCACGCTGTGCGGGCAGAGCGGGCGGTGTGGGCAGTGCGGGCGTGGGAGGCAGCGCCGCCGGACGTCCGGCGGCGCTGCGGTGCACGGGTGGTGCGGTGCGTGGGTGGTGCGGGGCGCGCCGGGACCGGCGGCCTCGGGGGTCAGTCCGCGACGACCCGGGCGACGTCCAGGGCCAGCAGCAGCCGGCCGTCGAGCTTGTAGGCGCCGCGGATCAGCTCTCGGGCGCGGCCGTCCAGGGTGTCCGGCGGCTGCTCGAAGTCCGCTGCGTCGACGTGCACGACGTCGGCGATGCCGTCGACCAGGAAGCTGACGGCCTCCCCGTGCATCCGGACGACGATGACCACGGAGTCCGCGCCCTCGGGCCGGGCCGGGCGGCCCAGCCGCTCGCGCAGCTCGATCGCGGTGACGACCTGGCCGCGCAGGTTGATCAGGCCGGCCACCGCCGGCGGTGCCAGCGGGACCCGGGTGAGCTTCTGCGCCCGGAGGACCTCCTGCACGTGCGCCACCTCGACGCCGTACAGGTCGCCGTCGAGCCAGAAGGTGGCCAGCTGGGTGGTGGCCCGGGTGGTGGTGGGTGCGCTCATGTCAGACCGCCAGGAGACCGGTCGGGACGCCGGTGGCGTCGGGGTGGGCAGGGGCGTCGAAGGCGTAGAAGGAGGGGTCCGCGGCGAGGATCGCGGCCCGGACGTCGAGCAGCTCGGTGACCTTGTCGCCGAAGACGGCCGAGCCCAGCAGGCCGGCGTCGTCGATGTCGGAGTGCAGGACCTCGGAGTCGTCGACGATGTCGAGGATCTCCTCGACCACGATCGCGACGGACCGGTCCCGGTCGGCGTACACGATGACCTCGAGGACCTCGCGGGCCGCCGTCTCCTCGCCGTAGCCGTAGCTGGGCATGGCGCCCAGGTGCCGGTCCAGCCGGACGATCGGCAGGATCGCGCCGCGGTACTGGACCACCTCGCGGGAGCCGACGCGTTCCACGCTGTCGGCCCGCAGCTGCTCCAGCCGGGTGACGGTGTCCAGCGGGATCGCGACCCGCCGTCCGCCGCCGATGGCCGCCAGCAGCATCCGCTGCCGCTCGGCCGGGCCGGCGGCGTGCGCGTCGGCCTGAGACTGGGCCCGCTGCTCGGCACGCTCGACGCTCTCGGCGCGCAGCGCCCGTCGGGCCAGTGCCTGGACGTCCAGGATGAGGGCGACGGTGCCGTCCCCGAGGACGGTCGCCCCCGAGTAGAGGCCCATCGACTTCAGCTGCGCACCGACTGCCTTCACGACGATCTCCTCGGTGTTGATGACCCGGTCCACGACCAGGCCGAAGCGACGCCCCTCCGACCGCAGGACGGCGATGACGACGTGGCCGTCGTGCCGGTCCGACGTCAGACCGAAGACGTCGGCCAGCCGGACCAGCGGCAGGAGCTCACCGCGCAGGCGGTAGACCTGGGCCCCGCCGATCTCCTCGACCGCGCTGGCGGCCTTCTCGGCGTCCAGGCTGACCAGCTCCTGCAGGCTCACCTGCGGGATGGCGTACCGGTCACCGGCGCACTCGATGGTCAGCGCCGGCACGATCGCCAGCGTCAGCGGGATGCGCAGCCGGGTGCAGGTGCCCCTGCCGGCCTCGGACTCGATCTCGATGGTGCCGCCGATGGCCTCGATGTTGGTCTTGACCACGTCCATCCCGACACCGCGGCCCGAGACGTTGGTGACGGCGGCGGCGGTGGAGAAGCCCGGGGAGAAGATCAGCTGCAGCACGTCGGAGTGGCTCATCCGGGACAGCGCGTCGGCGGTCACCAGGCCGCGCTCCACGGCCTTGGCCCCGACCCGGGCGGCGTCGATCCCGCCGCCGTCGTCGGCGACCTCGACCACGACCTGGCCGGACTCGTGCCGGGCCCGCAGGCTCAGGACGCCGTCCGCGGGCTTGCCGGCCGCGCGTCGGGCCTCCGGGGTCTCGATGCCGTGGTCCACGGAGTTGCGGACCAGGTGGGTCAGCGGGTCCTTGACCGCCTCGAGCAGCGTCTTGTCCAGCTCGGTCTCGTTGCCCTCCATCGCCAGCCGGACCTGCTTGCCGCACTGCTGGCCCAGGTCGCGGACGACGCGGGGCAGCTTGGACCAGATGTGGTCGATGGGCTGCATGCGCGTCTTCATGACGCCCTCCTGCAGCTCGCTGGCGATCAGGTTCAGCCGCTGCCCGGCTCGCACCAGGTCGGTGTCGGCCTGCCGGGAGACGTACTGCACGATCTGGTTGCGGGTCAGCACCAGCTCGCCGACCAGCTGCATCAGCGCGTCGAGCAGGTCGACGTCGACCCGGATGGTCGAGTCGGCGACCGCGCGGCGGCCGGGGGCCTGCTCCTCGTGGTGCTCCTCGGCGGCGGCCCGGGCGGGGGCCTTCGGCGCCGGGGGCGGGGTCTGGTCGGTGCGGCGGACCGGGACGGCGTCCACGACCTCGGCGGCCTCGGCCAGCACGGCGCTGGCCTCGGTGACGGCCACGCCGGCCGGCAGGTCGTCGAGGACCGGGTCGGGGGCGGTGCCCTCGGCGGCCGCGGGGGCCTGAAGTGCCTCGGTGGCCTCGGCGGCGGCCGGTGCGGCGGTGCCCGTCGTCCCGGGGCCGGCGGCGGCGGCCACGGCCACGGGCTCCATCGAGGCGACGATCGCGGCCACGGCCGGGGACACGTCGACGGCGCCCTCGCTGCCGGCGGTCTCGATCGAGCCGAGCAGCTCGCGGACCGTGTCCACCATGGTCAGCAGCGCGTCGGTGCGGTGCGGGGTCAGCTCCAGGACGCCGTCCCGCAGCTTGGAGAGCATGTTCTCCCCGACGTGCGTGACCTCCTCGAGCTTGCCGAAGGCCAGGAAGCCACTGGTGCCCTTGATGGTGTGGATCGTCCGGAAGATGCTGGACAGCCGCTCCCGGGACCCGGGGTCCTGCTCGAGGGCGACGAGGTCGCGGTCGAGCTGGTCGAGGTTCTCGTGGCTCTCCACGAGGAAGTCCTCGACGATGTCGTCCATGCCGTCCACGCGTCACCGTCCAAGCGAGTCATCGCAGCGGTCGTGCTCCGCTGTCGAAGGCGGTTACGGCCTGGCCGGGACGTTCTCAACCCGAAGTGGTGAGCCTTTCTCCGCGCATTCCGCGAGTGCGGCGACGACCATTTCGAGAATGGTCGACGCCTGAGGTGTCACCGCCCCTGCGGCCCCACGGTCACCACCCGTACCAAGTCGACACGAGCCCGGAGCAGCGGTGTTTACGCAGCCGACGACACCGAACGAGGGCATCCGGCCGGGCGGTGACGTCGTCCGCCGGGTCGACACGGTGACTCGCCGGGAATGGTCACCGCGACGCTCGTGTCGACTCGACGACCGGCGGCGGACGACCATTCCCGGAGAGTGCGTCCGACGTCACCGGATCGTCACCGGGGAGGCCGGTCGACCGAGCGACCGGGGGCCCGCCGCCGACCGCCGTAGACTCGGGGGTCCCGTACGACCCCAGCACCGTGTCCCTGCCTCCGGGCGCGCCGGTGAGGACAGGAGCACCGTGAGCACCGCCGCCACCGAGGCCGCGCGCCGGCGCACCTTCGCCGTCATCAGCCACCCCGACGCCGGCAAGTCCACGCTCACCGAGGCGCTGGCGCTGCACGCGCACGTCATCGGCCGGGCCGGCGCCGTGCACGGCAAGGCCGGCCGCGGGGCCACCGTGTCCGACTGGATGGACATGGAGAAGGCCCGAGGCATCTCCATCACCTCCGCGGCCCTGCAGTTCGCCTACCGCGAGGCGGTGGTCAACCTGCTGGACACCCCCGGGCACGCCGACTTCTCCGAGGACACCTACCGGGTGCTCACCGCAGTCGACGCGGCCGTGATGCTGGTCGACGCGGCCAAGGGCCTGGAGACCCAGACGATGAAGCTCTTCGCCGTCTGCAAGCACCGGGGCATCCCGATCATCACCGTGGTCAACAAGTGGGACCGGCCGGGCCTGGACGCCCTGGCGCTGATGGACGAGATCCAGGAGCGCACCGGCCTCACCCCCACCCCGCTCACCTGGCCGGTCGGCATCGCCGGGGACTTCCGCGGCGTGCTGGACCGCCGCGACGGCAGCTACCGGCACTTCACCCGCACCGCCGGCGGCGCCACCATCGCCCCCGAGCAGGTCATGGACCCCGACGCCGCCCTGGCCCAGGAGGGCGAGGCCTGGACGACGGCCCTGGAGGAGAGCGAGCTGCTGGAGTCCAGCGGCGCCGAGCACGACGAGGAGCTCTTCCTCGCCGGCGCCACCACCCCGGTCCTCTTCGCCTCTGCGGTGAGCAACTTCGGCGTCGGCCTGCTGCTGGACACCCTGGTCGACCTGGCTCCCCCGCCGGCCGACCGGCCCGACGCCGACGGCAAGCCGCGCGCCCTCGACGACCCGTTCAGCGCCTTCGTCTTCAAGGTGCAGGCCGGCATGGACACCGGCCACCGCGACCGGCTGGCCTACATCCGGGTGTGCACCGGGGTCTTCGAGCGCGGCATGGTCGTCACCAACGCGGCCAACAACCGGCCCTTCGCCACCAAGTACGCCCAGCAGGTGTTCGGCCGGGACCGGGAGACCATCGAGACCGCCTACCCCGGCGACGTGGTCGGCCTGGTGAACGCCAGCGCGCTCGGCGTCGGCGACACCCTGTTCGTGGACGCACCCGTCGTCTACCCGCCGATCACCACGTTCGCCCCCGAGCACTTCGCCGTCGCCCGGGTCGCCGACACCAGCAAGTACAAGCAGTTCCGCAAGGGGATGGACACCCTGGCCGGCGAGGGCGTCGTGCAGGTGCTGGTCTCCGAGCGCCGCGGCGACGGCGCCCCGGTGCTCGCCGTCGTCGGGCCCATGCAGTTCGAGGTGGCCCAGCACCGGATGGAGCACGAGTTCGGCGCCAAGGTGAGCCTGGAGAACCTGCCCTACAGCCTGGCCCGCGCCACCGACGCCGAGTCCGCCGCCGAGATCTCCAAGGCCCGGGGCGCCGAGGTCATGCAGCGCCCCGACGGCGAGCTGCTGGCGCTGTTCACCGACAAGTGGTCGCTGCGGGCGCTGGAGCAGAACAAGCCGCACCTGACCCTGACGCCGCTGGTCGCCGCCCAGCTCTGACCGGGGTCTCAGACCTCGCGCAGGGCGCGGTGCTGGTCGAGCCGGTCGGTGTAGCTGACCGCGTTCGCCCGGATCCGCTCGACCGCGGCGTCGCCCATCTCGCGGACGACCTTCGCCGGGACGCCGGCGACGAGCGACCCGGGCGGCACGAGGGTGCCCTCGGTGACGACGGCTCCGGCCGCGACGATCGAGCCGGCCCCGATGTGCGCGCCGTTCATAACGACGGCGCCCATGCCGACCAGCACGTCGTCGTCGACCCGGGCGCCGTGGAGCACGACCCGGTGCCCGACAGTGACCCGGTCTCCCAGCACCAGCGGGGAGCCCGGGTCGCTGTGCAGCGTGGAGCCGTCCTGCACGTTGGAGTCGGCGCCCACTACCACGACCTCGGCGTCGGCACGGACCACCGCGCCGTACCAGACCGAGGCCCGGGGGCCGAGGGTCACGTCGCCCACCACCACGGCGGTGGGGGCGACGAAGGCGGTGTCGTGGACGGTGGGGACGCGGTCGCCCAGGGCGCCGATCAGAGGAGGCTGCACGCCTCCTGCCTACCTCACTGGCGGGTGCGTCGCGCCTTCAGCACACCCAGCCGCTCGGTGAGCAGCTCGTCGAGGTCGGAGATCTCGCGACGCTCCAGCAGCATCTCCCACGGGGTCTTGCTGACCCGCGGGGGGCCGGTCTTGCGCTGGCGCCCGGTCGTCGGGGGCTCTTCACCCTCGGCGAGCACCGGCGCCTGCGGCGTCTGGGGGGTGACCACGAGGACCGAGACCCGCCCGTGGTTCGGGCAGGCCCAGGCGTTCGGGGGCACGGCGTCGGCGGCCATCGTCACGCGGACGTCGTGGCCGGCCGGGCACTCGTAGGTGTGGGTCAGGGTGTCGGCGAGGACGGCGCCGCGGACGTTCTCCAGGCTGGTCGCCCCCATCCGAGACCCACGCAGGTTGTCAGCCACGACGGGCTCTCCTCGGGTCGGTGGGGTGTTGTACTACTCCACAGTAACCCCACCCGACGATGCGCAAACGCGGTTTACGCCGCTGGGGTCGACAGGAGACCCCGGCGACCGCTCAGCTGAGCGGGCTGGGCACGATCCGCGGGCCGGGACGACGGGCCGCGGGCTGTGCCGCCGTGGCTGCCGTGGACGCCTGGGCGAGCGCGGCGCGGTGTGCGGAGACCAGCTGGGACACCCGGTTGCGGGTGACCCCGGCCTCCCGGGCCACCGCGGAGGGGGCGTAGCCGGCCTCGACGGCCGCCACCAGCGCCGCCTCCCAGGTCCGCTGCGCGTCCCGGGCAGCGGACTGGGCGGCCTGCCGCTCGGCATCGGCGAGCCGGATGGCCCGGATCGCAGCGTCCGTCGTGGTGTCCTGACTGCCGTTCATCTGGCCCACGATAGGCGGGGAACCGGTCCCGTGGGGTCCAAACCGCTCACGAGCCCTGCGACTCCCCCTCGGGCGAGGCGCCCCGGACCAGCCCGAACGCCGCTTCCGCCGCCCCGTCGGCGAGCCGGACGGCGGCGGGGTCGGTGCTCAGCAGCGTGCCGGTCGTCAGGCGGCGGGCGACCGGGTTCCCTCGGCCGGCACCGGGTCGACGTCCACGACGGCCGCCGGCCGGTCCCCGGCGCGGACCAGCACGATCCCGCCGAGGACCACGACCCCCCCGACCAGCTGGGCCAGGCCCGGGGCCTGCCCGAGGAGCAGGGCGGCGAACAACACGGCGAAGAGCACCTCGGTCAGCCCGATGAACGAGCTCAGCCGAGACCCCAGCCGGCGGATGGCGGCCACCCCGCTGGCGTAGGCGAAGGCGCCGGCCACCAGCGCCAGGCCCAGGACCGGCACCAGCCAGCTCGTGGGCGTACCGGCCAGGTCGACGTCCCCGGTGGTGGTCCGCCACGGGACCAGGCCGACGGCTGCGGCCAGCCCGAGCAGCACCGCGCCGACGCCGAGCCCACCCCAGGCGCTGACCAGCGGCGGCAGGGCGCCGTCCGACCGGGCGGAGACGACGAAGTACGCCGCCAGACCGACGGCGGCGATTAGCCCGTAGACGACGCCCAGGGGGTCGATCCGGGCCCCGCTGACGACGTCGAGCACCAGCACCAGCCCGACCACGGCGACGGCGACGCCGGTCGCGGTGAGTGCGCTGGGCCGCTGACCGTGACGCAGCCAGGTCCAGAGCACGACCAGGACGACGCCGGAGTACTCCAGCAGCAGCGCGACGCCGACCGAGAGCCGGGAGACCGCCAGGAAGTAGGCCAGCTGACAGCCGGCGACAGCCAGCACGCCGAAGGCCAACACCGCGCCGGCGTTCTGTCGCAGCAGGTGCCAGCGACCGCGCAGCTGCAGGACCGCAGGGACGGTGAGCACCAGGGCCCCGACCCCGACCCGCACGGTGACAGCAGCGGCGGCGCTCCAGCCGGCGTCCATCAGGGCGGAGGCGAACACCCCGGAAGTGGCGAACGCGGCCGCGGAGGCCAGCGCGAGCAGGAGTCCGGTCGACCCGGCACGTCGGTCCAGCACGGCGATCTCCTCGAGACGTGTCAGGACCGTTGAGACGTACACTCCTGACGTGCTGGACCGTAGCAGAAGTCAGGAGCAACATGCTCTTTGCCCATGACACCGAGGTGGGGCTCAACGCCGCCGCCGGGCTGGTGAACACCGCAGTCGGGTCCGGCACCGGGGACGAGCTGCTGCCCGACCCCGCGGCACTGGGGGCCTTCCTGGACACCTGGGCCTTCACCGGAGACCGGGTCGGCGACCAGGCCGAGCTGGCCGGTGTGCACGCGGTGCGCACCGAGCTCGCACACATGTGGGACGCCGAGACCGACGGCGTCGTCGCCGTGGTCAACCGACTGCTCCAGGAGGGCCAGGCCCTCCCCCAGCTGGTCCGGCACGGGGACTGGGGCTGGCACGTGCACGCCACAGAGGCCGGCGCCCCGGTCGCGCACCGGATGGCGGTCGAGGCCGCGATGGCCGTCGCCGACCTGGTCCGCGCCGAGGAGCTGGTCCGGCTGCGACGCTGCGAGGCCGAGGGCTGCGGCGCCGCCCTGGTGGACCTGACCAAGAACCGGTCCCGCCGCTTCTGTGACGCCAGCTGCGCCAACCGGACCCACGCGGCCGCCTACCGCGCCCGCCGCCAGCGCGGCTGAGCCGCTAGAGGTCGACCTCGCTCAGCACCCGGGGGACCTCCGCCGGCAGCTCGCGGGCCAGGAAGCCCAGCTGGCCGACCTGGGCGGCCAGCCGCTCCCCCGCACGGCCGTGCAGGTGGGCGGCCCACACCGCGGCCTGCGCGGGTTCCGCACCGCGGGCCAGCAGGCCGGCGACCACCCCGGCCCGGACGTCGCCGGACCCCGAGACGCCCAGCCCGGCACCGCCGCTCTCGTCCCGCCACAGCCGACCGTCGGGTGCCGCGACCCAGCTGGTCTCCCCGCCCAGTGCGACCACAGCCCGCGCCCGGGCCGCCATCTCCCGGGCGGCCTGCGGTGGGTCCTCGACCTCCTCCACGTGCAACCCGAAGGCCAGCTCGGTCGGGTTCGGCGTGAGCACCACCCGACCCTCCAGGTGGTGCAGACAGGCCGGGTCGGCCGTGACGGCGGCCAGGCCCAGCGCGTCCAGTGCCAGCGGGCCGGACAGCTCGGGCAACAGCCGCTGCACCAGCAGCCGGGTCTGCTCCTCGTCCACCATCCCGGGCCCGACCAGCACCGCGGCCGCGCTCTCGGCCAGGTCCAGCACCCGGTCGGCGGCATCGGCGCGCACCGCGCCCTCGTCGGTCTCGGCGAGCCCGCGGACCAGCGCCTCCGGCAGCGCGGACGACGTCACCGGCGCGAGGCTGCGGGGGACGGCGACCTGGAGCTTCCCCGCCCCCGACCGCAGGGCGGCCTCGGCGGCCAGCAGCACCGCGCCCAGGGTCTCGGTGCTGCCACCGACGACCAGGATCGAACCGCGGGCCTCCTTGCCGCCGGTGGGTTCGGGCAGCCGCCACCCACGCAGCACCTGCGGGGTCACCAGGGTGGGCTGGGGCTGAGGGGTGCCGGGCTCAGGGGTGCCGGGCTCAGGGGTGCCGGGCTCAGGGGTGCGGGACATCGGCTTCCTCGGTGACCTCGGGGGCACGCACGTCCGCCAGGTGCTCGACGGAGTTGAACGACTGCAGCGACCAGCCCCCGTCGTCCGCACGGTGGCGGGTGACCGAGGTGTTCGCGACCTGCTCGTGCCGGTCGACCTCCAGCAGCTGGGACTCGGTGAGCTCCTCGAGCACGTACCGGAAGACCATGACCACGGCCTGGTGGCTGACGACGAGCAACCGCTCGCCGTCGTGCCGCAGCGCCTCGGTGGCCAACACGCTGCGCACCCGCAGGGCGACGTCGGCCCAGCTCTCCCCGCCCGGCGGGCGGTACCAGAACTTGCCCAGCAGCTGCCGCCGCTGCGCCTCCTCGGGGTACCGGTCCCGGATGCCGCCGGCGGTCATCCCGTCGAAGGCACCGAAGTCCCGCTCGCGCAGCCGTTCGTCGAACCGGACGGGCAGGCCCAGGCCGGCGGCCGCCCGGTGCGCGGTGTCGGCGGCCCGGGTGAAGGGCGAGCTGAGGACGGCGGTCGGTGGACCGGACTGCCCGGCCAACCACCGCCCCAGCGCATCGGCCTGCTGCTCCCCGGTCGGGGACAGCGGCACGTCGGGGTCGCGGACGTCGAGGTCCAGCCGGTCCACACCGAGTTCCTGGGCGCGCGCGTCGGCGAGGTTGCCCACGCTCTCCCCGTGCCGCACCAGCCAGAGCTCCTCGGGGCCGGGCGGTCTGCGGGTCACCCGGACACGGTGACCGTCGGTACCGGTTCCGAAACCCCGACCGGGAGGCCACGATGGCGGCCATGCCCGACGACTTCGAGCGCCGCTCCTTCGCCACCGCCGACGAGGCGCACGCCTGGTTCGACGAGCACGGCGCCGACACCCCGGGGCTCTCGGTGCTGCTGGCCAAGAAGGGCGCCTTCCCGTCGCTGACCTGGGCCGGGCTGGTCGAGGTGCTGCTGTGCCACGGCTGGATCGACGGTCGGGCCAACGCGGTGGACGAGACCTCCTGGACGATCCGCACCACGCCCCGGAGAGCGAAGAGCATCTGGTCGGCGAAGAACGTGGCCACCGTCGCCGAGCTCGAGGCCGCGGGCCGGATGCGCCCGGCCGGACTGGCCCAGGTCGAGGCCGCCCGGGCCGACGGCCGGTGGGCGCAGGCCTACGCCGGCCCGGCCACGATGACCGAACCCGAGGACCTCACCGCAGCACTGGCCGCCACCCCCGGCGCCCGGACCGCCTTCGACGCGCTGACCAGGTCCCAGCGGTACGCGGTGCTGCACCGGGTGCAGACCAAGCGGACCCCGGCCGGCCGGGCTGCGACCATCGCCGACCTGGTGGGGCGGGTCGCCGGAGGTCGGCCACTCTGACGAACGGCCTCGTCAGGAGAGGTGTCTTCTCGCTACGCTCTCCGTCGTCGAGCCGTCGTCCGGCGACGGGATCCGCAGCCTCCGGGAGTGCAGCCATGACCACCACCGAGCAGCCCGTCACCGAGCCGGGGCGCTACGGCCCGGACAGCGTGGACAACCTGTGGCTGCACTTCTCCCGGATGGGCGGCTACACCGAGCACGCCCCGCCGGTGATCGTGAAGGGCGAGGGCCACTGGATCTGGGACGACCGGGGCCGCAGGTACCTCGACGGGCTCGCCGGGCTCTTCGTCGTCCAGGCCGGGCACGGACGGCGGGAGCTGGCCGAGGCCGCGGCGAAGCAGGCCGAGACGCTGGCCTTCTTCCCGCTGTGGTCCTACGCGCACCCCTCCGCCATCGAGCTGTCGAAGCGGCTGGCGGCCGAGGCCCCCGGCGACCTCAACCGGGTCTTCTTCACCACCGGCGGCGGCGAGGCCGTCGAGACCGCGTGGAAGGCGGCCAAGCAGTACTTCAAGCTGGTCGGGAAGCCGGCCAAGCACAAGGTGATCAGCCGGGCGGTGGCCTACCACGGCACCACCCAGGGGGCGCTGTCCATCACCGGCCTGCCCGCGCTCAAGCAGGACTTCGAGCCGTTGGTGCCCGGGGCGTTCCGGGTGCCCAACACCAACATCTACCGGGCCCCGTACTTCGGCGACGACCCCAAGGCCTTCGGTCGCTGGGCCGCCGACCAGATCGAGCAGCAGATCCTCTTCGAGGGCCCGGACACCGTGGCCGCGGTGTTCCTGGAGCCGGTGCAGAACGCCGGCGGCTGCTTCCCGCCCCCGCCCGGCTACTTCGACCGCGTGCGCGAGATCTGCGACCAGTACGACGTGCTGCTCGTCTCCGACGAGGTCATCTGCGCCTTCGGCCGACTGGGCACCACCTTCGCCTGCAGCAAGTTCGGCTACGTGCCGGACATGATCACCTGCGCCAAGGGGATGACCTCGGGCTACTCCCCCATCGGCGCGATGATCGCCAGCGACCGGGTGATGGAGCCCTTCCTGCGTCCCGGCGTCTCCTTCCCGCACGGCTACACCTTCGGCGGCCACCCGGTCTCGGCCGCCGTCGGGCTGGCCAACCTGGACCTCGTCGAGCGCGAGGGGCTCAACCAGCACGTGCTGGACACCGAGCACGACTTCCGCCGCACCCTGGAGAAGCTGAACGACCTGCCGATCGTGGGCGACGTCCGCGGCGACGGGTTCTTCTACGGGATCGAGATGGTGAAGGACAAGGCCACCAAGGAGACCTTCGACGACGCGGAGAGCGAGCGCCTGCTGCGCGGGTTCCTCTCCCAGGCGCTCTTCGACGCCGGCCTCTACTGCCGCGCCGACGACCGCGGCGACCCGGTCATCCAGCTCGCCCCGCCGCTCACCTGCGGCCAGCCCGAGTTCGACCTGATCGAGCAGACGTTGCGCTCGGTGCTCACCGAGGCCTGGTCCCGCCTGTAGCCCGCCCCCGCCCTTGCCCCCCGCCCCCGAGCGTGGATCAGGGGCGTTCACCAGAGTCCGTCCACCCGCACCACATGTCG